>SCSP01000332.1 GCA_004297845.1 Bacteroidota bacterium
GGTTTTTCCATTGGCAGTTCCGGATATATAGGAACGGGAGTCGTTTATTATGTAGATCCCAACAACGGACATATAAAACCATATCATCCAAACGTGTTTTGGGAATTGCATGACAGCACCGCTTGTGAAATTACCGCTTCAATATATCCCAACAACACTACTGTTTGTATTGGCAGCAGCGCTTCTATTTACGCTTCAGGGGGTACAAATTATTCATGGAGCACAGGCGCTACTACTGCGGTTATCACAGTTACTCCCAGTGTAACCACCACTTATACGGTGATTGTGTCTGATGTTAACGGATGCAGCGATGTAGCCAGTATTACCGTTCCGGTGAAAAACTGTTGCAGCGTTTCACCGGCTATTTCCTCCGACCCCAGCCCCGGCACCACGCTATGCGCTGGACAGAATGCGTACATCACTGCATCGGGAGGCCTAAGCTACTTGTGGAACACAGGCTCCACCTCCGCGTTCATCGTGGCAACTCTCAGCGTTACCGCCACCTATTCCGTAACCGTAACCGATGCTTCCGGCTGCACCGGCACGGCAGCGATTACTTTTATAGTGGACCCAAACTGCACCAGCACCGGCATTTCGCAGTTTGATGCGGATGCGTTACAAATAAATATATGGCCCAATCCTTCTAATGGAATGTTTAATGTTCAATGGTTGATGGCTAATGGCAATACACCAGACATTGAAATTTATAATGTTTTTGGAGAGAAAGTTTATTCCGCAGAGGCTATTCCGATAAACCATGAACCCTTAACGATTAACCTTTCTTCCCAGCCCAAGGGCATTTATTTCCTGCGGATTTCTGATCTTTCGGAGCAGCTAAAAGCAGAAGGAGATGTGGTAATCAATAAAAAGATTGTTATACAGAAATAATATATTCACGAATTCGTGGGTACAATAATCAGTCATTCATAATTATCTTTGGTATGCACCCATCAGGAAGGAATAAGAGGAGAAAAGAAATTGGTCTTATCCAATGTGTTGCCAAAAACATTGCAAAGTTCCGGTTGAAAAAGAAACTGAGTCAGGAAGAACTGAGAAATAAAACAGGATTAGAAGTTGCACGGTGTGAATCCGGAAAATATGATATGACATTAACCACCATAGGAATTCTGGCAAAGCATTTAGAAATAGAATCCTTTTTGCTCTTAAAGAAATAAACACCAAATTAAAATGAAGGAGCGAGTTATCGACCTTACAGCAGTCGTACGATTAAGAATTAATGTCCCGATTGCTATCGGGATGGGAGTAAGAATTTTTCTTATCTCATGTCTCACCTCTCACCTCTCGATCGCTTCTGCCCAGTCATGGAATGCTCTTGGCACTACCGGAACGGGTTGCTGCGTTGTCAATGGTTTGTCCTTGGGTAACGGCAAACTCTATGCAGGCGGATCTTTCACTGACGCGGGCGGTGTTGCTGCCAACGGTGTGGCCCAATGGAATGGCAGCGCATGGAGTGCTCTTGGTCTCCCGTTTTCGGATGGTGTTTTCTGGTCTTTATGCAGGGGTAGCAGCAGCGACCTTTATGCAGGAGGATCTTTCACCACTCCGGACGGAGCTCTTTCCGCTAACAGGGTGGCCAAATGGAACGGCAGCGCATGGAGCGCTCTTGGAAGCGGGATGGATAATGGAATTGTAACCGCTTTATGCTGGGATGGCAGTAACCTCTATGCTGGAGGAAGTTTCACCTTAATAGGCGGAGTTGCGGTTAACAGGATAGCTAAATGGGATGGCAGCGCCTGGAGCGCCCTTGGCAGCGGAATGAATGGACAGGTCTTTGCTTTAGCATGGGATGGCAGCAACCTCTATGCAGGAGGAAGTTTCAACACCGCAGATGGAGTTGCCGCTCCCTTTATAGCCAAATACGATGGCAGCGCATGGAGCGATGTTGGAGGCGGGACAAGTTCCTCTGTCAATGCTTTGGCATGGGATGGCAGCGGCAACAATCTCTATGTAGGAGGTGCTTTTAACTTAGCAGGCGGAATTGCTGACACTAAAAGGGTGGCCAAATGGAATGGCAGCGCATGGAACCCTCTTGCAACCGGAATTTATACCACTGTAAATGCTTTAGCGTGGGACGGCAGCAACCTCTATGCGGGAGGAAGTTTCTCGAATGCAGGTGGAGCTCCGAACCGGGTAGCCAAATGGGATGGCAGCGCCTGGAACACTGTTGGATTCGGGGTGAGTGGTACTGTTTATGCTTTAGCTGTGAATAGCAGTTGCTTGTATGCAGGTGGAGCTTTCGTGAATGTCTGCGGAAACGCAGCATGCAGCAGCGGGAATTGGGCTGTTAACTATGTAGCCACATGGGGAGGAGCATCCTGCGTTACTCCTTTACCGATAGAACTTCTCTCATTCACAGGAGAATGTATAGCCACACCAAGCCTCCCCGAAGGGGATGAGGAGGCAGTAAAACTGCAATGGTCCACTGCGAACGAAACCAACAACAATTATTTTACTGTTGAGTGCTCCCTCTCCTTTGGAGAGGGCTGGGGTGAGGTGGGAAGAGTACAGGGCGCAGGCAACTCTTCCGCCATCCGCAATTATGAATTTTCGGATGTTTCTCCCCTCTCCTTTGGAGAGGGGCCGGGGGTGAGGTATTACCGCCTCAAACAAACCGATTACGATGGCAACTATGAATACTTCGGACCTGTTTCCGTAGAATGCGGTGCGGGCAGCGAATGGGATTTGATTTTTCAAAATATTTTTCAGGAAGAAGAACTCAAAGGCACACTCTTATTGCCAGATGATGAGCCGGTGAATATTGTCATTATGGATTTGCAGGGAAGAATTATCAGCAGGGAAAAAATACATGCAAAGAGAGGTTCCAATTTGTTAAAAATAGATTTGAGTTTTATTGCCCGCGGGACCTATTTCATAAAAGCTGAAAGCATAAAAAAAAGCGTTACAAAAAAAATTGTGAAATTCTAAATGAAAACTATTTTACCCGTTTGCCATAAATAATATTGTAAATAACCAACTTGTGTTCTCCTTTGAAGACATATCCGGGTGGCGGAATAGGCTATATCTGGATAATATTAATCTGACCGGGATCACAGACGTTGTGAATGAACAGCGGGAAGATATTTCGTGTTACAATTTTCCTGACCCGTTCAACATGGCCACCGCGATCTATTCCTCCCTGAAAGATTGTTCGATCAGCATCACAGATATTACAGGCAATATTGTTAAAAGATTTTCTAATGTGAATCTGTTCCCGTTTATCTTTGAAAGAGAAACTATTCCTTCAGGTATTTATGTTCTTGATCTTCGATCTGAAAATGAAACCGAAAGGAAGAAACTCATCATCAGATGAAAAGTTTTCTTGCTGTCATCTTCCTGCTTGTTGTTTCTTTAGAAACAAAAGCGGGAACAACCTGGTCGCACAGCCCCTTTGAACAAAAGGTTTTTATAGAAAACAAAGGGCAGTTCCCTGAAAAATTAACCGGAGTAAAAGAAAAAATATTCTTCTGCGCGGTGAGTGGAGGGGTAAACATTTATTTTACCCAAACCGGGATTATTTATGGTATGGATGAGTTAAAAGGAAAACAGGAGAGCGGCATATTGAAAAAAAATGAAGAAGAATATAAACCGGAAGAAGAAACTGAGATGATTCATCATTTAGTGACAATGCGTTGGATGCGTGGAAACCCGGGAGTTGAACCGGAGGCAGAAGATAAGGTACAATTTTATTATACTTATTCATACGATCCAAACGAAATAAACGAGGGAATAAAAGCAAACGCATATAAAAAAATCGTTTACAAGAATCTTTGCCCTGGCATTGACATGGAATTTACTTTCCCAGAGGAAGGTAAATCAGGTATAAAATATTCATTCATCCTCCATCCGGGCGCAAACCCTGCCGATATCAAAATGCAATGGAACGGGGAAAGTATTTCTCAGGATGCCTCAGGAAATATCATCATAAAAAGTTCCTTTGGAGATTTTATTGACCATACTCCAAAAACATTTTATGCAGATAATTATCAATCCATTCCTTCCTCTTTCTCTGTTAAAAATAATTGGGTATCGTTTAATGTCGGCCAACCTGAAACTTGTCCGCACCCGTTGACGGATTCAGTAATTTTTCGGAGTAACCTGAAACCTGAAACTATTATCATTGACCCTTGGATCAGCAATCCAACATTCACCACAAATAAGGCATACGATGTTAATTATGATTTTTCGGGAAATGTCTACGTATATGGTTCGGGAACGCCCGGCACTGTATCTACTCCCGGAAATCCTTTTCAGTTAGCAAAGTTTAATAATGCTGGTGTTTTGCAATGGATATTTAATGCTGCCTCTATAGCGCTCCCCGGAAACTTTTACGGGGATTTTGCTGTAAACCAGAAAACCGGATCAGGTTATCTTGCACAGGGGTTAAATAATACCACCGGTGCGAAGGTTATAAAAGTAAATTCTCTCGGAGCGCAGACAGCTGTTTCCGCAGGTCTGCTTGCTATGCGTGAAATATGGAGAATGGATTATAATTATTGCAACGGTACTATTCTGGCAGGAGGAGGCGGTACCTCCACGCCATCAAATCAGGCATTTATCCTTGACACGAATCTTGTTAATATTACTCCCGTCCAGGTGGTTAGCCCCAACCCCGAAATTGATGCTGCATTGCTATCCACCGATAAGTACAGCAACTTTGCTTATATGTTGTTTGCACGGCAGTTTTTCAGCGGATCCCCTTCGCTGGATAATTTGCTTATAAAATGTCCCTTGCCAAATCTTGTTCCGGTTTCATGGAGCGTTCTTACGCAACATACATTCGTGGAAGTATCAAGCGTTACCTATTATCTGCCCATTATGGGGCAAAGGGGAAATGGCTTTAACGGCATTGCCATTTCTCCGAATTATGTTTATACTTACGATGGCGGTGAGATAAAAAAGTGGGATAAGGCAAATGGAAACTTTATTTCAAGTTTGAATGTATCGCCCACTTTATTTACCTGGGGAGGAATAGATGCGGATGAATGTGATAACCTGTATGTAGGAATCAACAAAGACATTAAGGTATATGACGCTTCATGGAATCTTACAGCCACCTATAATCTTTCCGATGTCATATATGATTTGAAACTTTCAAAGACAAAACAATATCTCTATGCCTGTGGAGCCAATTTCGCATCACAAATTGATTTACCGCCTTCACAACCACCTATACAAGCCAGCGCTACGCCTGCAACCTGCTCAACCTGCAATGGAACAGCAACCGTCAATGTGTGCAATACAAACGCTTTTTCATATTTATGGATGCCCGGGGGACAAACCACAGCCACTATTACCGGGCTTTGTGGTGGAACATACAGCGTAACTGTTATTTCCGGCTGCGATGTTTTGCTTTCAGATGCCATTACAGTACCTTCCATAGGTACGGGCCCTGGATTTTCACTCACTCCTTCTTCCACAGGAGCGTCTTGCGGCAGCAGTAACGGCTCTGCATCTGTAACAATAAACGGAGGAACTTCACCTTATACTTATAACTGGAATCCGGGAGGTCAAACAACAGCCCTGGCAACGGGGCTTGGCGCTGGCAATTATTCAGTTATTGTTACGGATAATAACGGTTGTACTAATGCACAATCGGTTACGGTTGCTTCTGCCGGAAACATCACCGCGGCAGCAGGTCCGAACAGTACAATATGCACAGGGCAAACGGTAATGCTTACTGCCACAGGCGGAGGCAATTACAGTTGGAGCAATGGAAATACAAATGCAACTATCAATGTTTCTCCAACAGCAAGTGCAAATTATACAGTTACTGTTTCAAATGGCGCGTGTTCAGGTACTGCTGTTGTTTCAGTCACTATTTCACCACCGCCTGTTGCCTCTGCTTCAGGAACTACGATCTGTTCTGGTCAGAATGCAACACTTACCGCGAGTGGCGGAGGGAATTATAGTTGGAGCAATGGCACAACCCCGATAGCTATCGGGGCAACTATTACTGTTTCACCAACTGCAAGCACAACTTACTCTGTAATTGTTTCCTTGGGAATTTGTGCCGATACCGCATCCGCAACGGTAACAGTAAATCCATCTCCTACAGTTTCCGTTTCGGGCAATATCATGCTTTGCACAGGAGATATTGCTACGCTCACCGCATCTGGCAGCAATAATTATTCATGGAGTAACGGAAGTTCGGCAACAACCATAAATGTTTCTCCGAGCGCAACAACAAATTATACTGTTACAACTTCAAATGGTTCTTGTTCAAGTTCAACAGCTATAATGGTTGTTGTGTCTCCACCTCCCATCGCCTCCGCAAATGGAATAACTATTTGTGCAGGGCAAACCGCCATACTTACCGCAAGCGGTGGAGGAACTTACTCATGGAGCAATGGGGCAACCACCTCATCAATAACGATTACGCCAACTGCCGCTGCCACTTATTCCGTGATTGTATCCATCGGTAGTTGTTCCGATACCGCGGGCGCATCAGTTACAGTGAATCCAAGCCCAACAGCTGCTGCATGGAGCAATATCACCATCACGCAGGGACAAAGCACAACGCTTGCTGCAAGCGGAGGGGGAACTTATCTGTGGAGCAACGGAGCCAATGATTCAATGATCACGGTTTTTCCACTTGTAACAACCATCTATTGCGTAACGGTAACCCAGACCAATCCGATAGCCATCGGATGCATCGACACCGCCTGCGTAAATGTTTATGTTGAACCGATTGATTGTAGCTATGACGATGACCAATTGTTTGTTCCGGACGCTTTCTCTCCGAACAATGACACAAAGAATGATGTGCTGGGAGTTTACTATCCAAACATAAGTTGCATAAAAGAATTCATGTTCATCATTTATGACCGATGGGGAGAAAAAGTGTTTTCCGCCACAGGCGGACCCGCCTCTGGCGGGGAAGCGATGAACTCCCTGTGGGACGGAACCTACAAAGGCAAACTGATGAACACAGCCGTGTTTGTGTATTACATGAAAATAATCTTCATCACAGGAAATGAAACGGTAAGAAAAGGAAATATCAGTTTGATACAATAAGCCAAAACAACATGACAACTTCTACCAAACGACAATTTCTATTTTGGCTGTTTATTGCCAATTGCCTGCTGCCTGCTACATCCTCTTTCTCCCAAGGCACATGGCAATGGGCAAAAACAACACAGAATATAACAGGCAGTCAGCTGGCCGACACCAGGGATGTTTATGTTGACGGCAGCGGAAATGTGTATGTTACAGGGCAAATGATAGCTGCTGTTATTTCATTCGGCAATAACATTACATTAAATTCAGGAAGCACATCATTCCTGAATATGTTTGCCGCCAAGTACGATGCAGCGGGCAATATTCTGTGGGCAAAAACCGCCAAACCCAATGGCGGAGCTTTATACGGCATGGGAATTACTGCAGATGCCTTGGGCAATGTATATGTGATTGGAACCTATTACAACGATTCGGTATCCTTTGGTTCTTTTACCTTGCCTAAACAAACAGGGAATCAAAATATTTTTATGGTAAAATATGATGCGAATGGGAATGAACTTTGGGCGAATAGCCCTGTCGGGACTGGGGTGGACCAAGGGTTTGATGTGGAGGTGGATCCTTCAGGAAACACTTACTGGGCCGCTGGTTTTCAGTCTAATCCACTCACTTATGGATCCAATACGATTCCCGCGGGCACTATGATACTTAAATGCGACCCTTCAGGCAATTTACTGCAGGCGATTGAACCAAACTCAGGCGGTGCCACTGCATTTCAGCTGGCTGTTGATGGCACAGGCAATCTCTATGTAGCAGGTTCGTTTGTCGGTTCAGTAACATTTGGTTCAACTACGCTAACCCAAAAATCCACTGCGGCATTTGAGGCCTTTGCGGCAAAATTTTCCTCTTCGGGCGCCTGGGTATGGGCAAAAGGATCCTACCAGAATTGGAAATGTGAAGGCACTGGTATTACCGTTAACAATTCCGGTACGGTTGTTTATTTAATGGGGAGGTATCATAATTCAGGTACATTGCAGTTCGGTTCTGTTTCTTTACCCCAAATCGGATTCTGGGATACATTCCTCATGAAGTTTGACGGGATTACGGGCAATGAACTGTGCGGGACCTATATGACTGCCGGAGCAAGCGATGATGTTTATCCGGGCGGAGTGGCGCTTGATAATGCAGGCGATGTCTATACAGTCGGACTTAGCTGGAGCCCTTTTACTGTTGGCGGATCGTATTCAGTAAATGGACCTCCGGGAGCGAATCCATTATTTTTAGTTGTTTTTGACTCAAACTGCAATCCAAAGTGCAAGGATCCTATCCCGGAAGGTGCAGAAACTTCCGGTGGTTGGGGAAGCATCAGTGCTGATTTTTCAGGAAATGCTGTCGTGATAGCCGGAGGGTTTGTGAATATACTGACATTAGGCAGTACTACCATTGTTTCTACAAATCAGGGCGCAGATGCATGGGTGGCGAAATACAAAAAATGCGGCAGCAGTACGCTCAATGTAACTTCTTCTGCCCAAAATATTTCATGCAATGGGCAATGTACGGGTACCGGTACTGCTATTGCATCAGGAGGCACTAATCCTTATACCTATTCATGGAATACAGCGCCTGCGCAAAACACCCTAACCGCCACCGGGCTTTGTGCGGGAAATTATATTTGCACGGTTACTGATGCCACTGGGAGCACCGCCACTGCTCCGGTTACCATCACACAACCCGCTGTCATTACTACCTCTGCTGCTGCCACTGCCGCTTCCTGTGGAAGCAATAACGGCAGCACAACAGTAACTGCCGGTGGCGGCACTCCAAATTATACTTACAGTTGGTCTCCTTCAGGAGGCAATTCTTCTTCGGCCACAGGGCTTTCAGCAGGGAATTATACCTGCAACATTACCGATTCAAAAGGATGCACTAAAACAACAACTGTTGCAATTACCGCAAGCGGTGGACTCACAGTCGCCACTTCAACCACTCCGCAAACCTGCGCAGTTGGCGGAACTGCAACCGCTTCGGCTTCCGGAGGTAATTCGCCTTATACCTATCAATGGTGCAATGGACAAACCGCTTCAACTTCTACCGGACTTTCAGCAGGAAGCTGCACGGCAATAGTAACCGATGCAAGCGGATGTTCCACGATTAATACGGTTACAATTACATCCAGCGGAAATATTCCAACTACAACGGTAACATCGTCTGCTGCGTCCTGCGGAAATAATAATGGCACAGCAACCGCTATTGCAAGCGGAGGAACTTCGCCCTACACTTATACTTGGAGCAGCGGTCAAACCGCTTCAACCGCAACAGGGCTTTCTGCGGGAACATATACCATAACTGTTACCGATGCCAACGGATGTTCAACCGTTAAAACTATTTCAGTAATATCTAACAGCACATTAGTGCTGAATGTTTCCGCTACTCAAACAGGATGTTCGATGGCCAACGGCACTGCAACAGCAAGCGTAAGCGGAGGAACTTCTCCCTATACTTATTCCTGGAGCAATGGTCAAACCACTCAAACTTCTACAGGACTTTCTGCCGGAGTTTATGCGATAACAGTAACCGATGCAAGCGGATGCGTACAAACGCAAACAGTCAGCGTTGCTCAAATAGCCGGATCTTCAGCAGCAGTTACTGCCACTACCATCAACCTCTCCCCTGGTGGCAATAGCCAACTCAGCGCAACAGGAGGCGTAACGTATTCATGGTCGCCCATAAACGGATTAAGCTGTACGAATTGCTCCAATCCTGTCTCTTCTCCAAATCAAACCACCACCTATTGCGTATTTGTTACTGATGCTGGCGGATGTTCCGATTCTGCCTGCATTATAATTTATGTAGAAGAACCTTGCGGAAACCTTTTTATTCCCAATGCTTTTTCTCCAAACAGCGATGGGGAAAACGAACTGGAATGTGTATTGGGCGGGTGCATCAAAGAATTGCAATTTACAATTTACGACCGCTGGGGAGAAAAAGTGTTCGAGACCACCGACCAGAAAATATGCTGGGATGGAACATATGGTTCGAATTCGCTCACCACAGGCTCCGGGAAGTTGCTAAACACAGCTGTGTTTGTTTACTATTTGGAAGCAACATTTATAAGCGGGAAAAAAATAAATAAGAAGGGGAATATCAGTTTGATAAGATAAAGTACATTTATCTTATTAAACTCACATTTCCCTTCCTAACCACTTCCTCCCCTGTAATCAACGTAGCTTTCATGCGATAGGCAAACACCTCTGTGCCCGGCATCTCGGTGTTGCGCAGTATTCCACGGTTATAAATTCCGGCCCATTCAAATGCAGGGTCGGTTGTTTCAAATATCTTTTCGCCCCATCGGTTATAAATTACAAGTTTGAAATCCGTTACACATTGAATCGCGTTTATGTAAATTTTCAATTTGTCATTTTCATGGTCCTCGTTTGGCGAAAAAGCATT
>SCSP01000333.1 GCA_004297845.1 Bacteroidota bacterium
GGATAATGGCTTTTTACCGGGCAGCGTTTACACAGAGGACAATGCAAAGAAATTATATGATATTGTAAAATCTTCGGCAAAATTGAAATAAAAAACAACAATAAACATAAAAATCAAAACAACATGAACACAACTTTGCAAAACTTAACAGCCGGCAAAAATTTAGGCATTGCCAGTATGATTATTGGAATCATAACATTAATTTGGTCATTCATCCCATTTATCGGAGGTTGGGCATTATGGATCGCCATCATAGGACTTCTGCTTGGATTCATCGGGTTTCTTATGGCACGAAATGGGAACAATCCTAAAAAAGGAATTATTATTGCCGGGATTACACTCTGTTTGTTTGCAGGAGGCATTTCAGGATATTGGGCTTACCAATCTCAAAAATTAGCCGAAGCGCTTACCAAGGAACTCGAGGGAGTTCGTCCATAAAGAAGAGTGAGTAGAGCAAAGGGGGCTGTAAAATATATACAACCTTCTTTGTTTTATCTGTTTTATAGGAATAGACAAGATTCAGAATTACCCTACAAGATTTATATGTCCAGCATAAAAATGTGATTTCCCTGAAAAATCTCCCGCCCGCTTGGATTTGTTGTTTTCAAGAAAAATAAAATCAGAAGGGCTGGTCGGGTCCCGGTAACTATCTGGATGATTGGTTTAGTTGCTTGGCAATCCCCGACCGATAGAACTTGTAGATTTGAAATCCACGAATCAGTATCGGTCATAGTGATGTAATGTTTAGCGTTTGCAAAGGGATTATAAATCCTATCCACTTGGTAAATTGTCATGATGCAAAGTAATTGTCTGTCTAGAAATATTTGTTTTTTGATATTTTTACATGATTTCCCTGCTGAGTAGTTACAATGCCGATTAACTTTGTGGTGGCAATATCCCGATAGTTCATCGGAATTCTGTTCTGAATAATCCGGGTCTATTTTTAAATTTGCACTGTATTCCCTATGCCTGTATCCTTCGACAATACCCGGATTGCCTTTTCCTCGCAGACTGACAGCGATCTTACGCACTCGTACTGGCTTTTTAAACTGGTAAGCAGCCCGGCTTTTGTGAATGTAGGCAAACACCTGACAAATCTTGCCCTGATGCTTCAGCTTCCTATTAAGTGGATCATAAAGCCAACTGTTTTCAAGCATTTTTGCGGAGGAGAAACGGTGGAAGAATCCCGCAAAAAGATGGAAGAACTCGCCAGACAAAACATTAAATCCATACTGGATTATTCTGCCGAAGGAAAAGAGTCTGAATCCGATTTTGATAATTGCACTGCCGAGATAATTTCTATCATCCGGGAAGCATCACACAATGAAAATATTGGCTTTGCTGTTTTTAAGCCTACCGGCATCGCGCGTTTTGCGTTAATGGAAAAGGTAAGTGATATAGGGTATACAAGTATAAGTGAAAAACAGCCCAATACCTCTATACCTCCTTTTTCTGCGCTTGCTGAAATTGAGAAGCGGGAGTACGACCGGGTGTATGAGCGATTCAATCGGATATGCAAATCCGCTCATGACGCAAGCGTTCCGCTTTTCATAGATGCCGAAGAATCGTGGATACAGCGCGCGGTGGATAAGATAGTGAATGATATGATGCAAACTTACAATAAGCAGAAGCCAATTGTCTACAACACCTTTCAGATGTACCGCAAGGACAGGCTGGAATACCTGATCGAATGTTTCGCGCATGCTCAAAAAGAAAATTATTTTATCGGTGCGAAGCTGGTGCGGGGTGCTTATATGGAAAAGGAAAGAGCCCGTGCTGCTGAAAAAGGATATGATTCACCTATTAATGTTTCAAAAGAGATTAGCGATTCGCACTACAACAACGCTTTGCTCTTTTGTTTGGAGCATTTAGATCGCGTTGCATTTTGTTGTGCTTCTCACAACGAAAAAAGTTCAATGCTGGTGGTAGAAAAGATGAAGGAGAAAAATCTTCCTGCGAATCATTCGCATATATATTTCTCACAACTTCTGGGCATGAGCGATCATATCAGTTACAACCTTGCTTCGGCAGGATATAATGTTTCTAAATATGTCCCCTACGGCCCGGTGCGTGAGGTACTTCCTTACCTAATCAGGCGCGCTCAGGAAAATACTTCCGTGAAAGGGCAGACGGGAAGGGAATTGGGGTTGATACTCAAAGAAAGGGAAAGGAGAAAAAGTAAGTTACCCCGACCCTAAAGGGAGAAATAAGTTCCTGCTATTTTTCAAAGTCCCTTTAGGGATTTAGGGCTTCGTCCTCTTCCTCTTCATCTGCTGATAGTCCAGATAATACAAAACTTTCAAGGAAATGCTGTTCGTTTGAGGAGATTGCAGCGTATTATCTAAGTTATGTGAGAAATTCCGGAGGATGATCTGATCTCCCTTTTCAATTGCATTTTTATAAACGACAGAGAATACACTTCCCGGAGAGAATTGCCATGAAAAAACGGCATCAATATTAAATACGTTGTAGCTGAAATTATTATTTACTGTGTAATTTGGATTTGGTTCGAGCAGCCCGTTGTCAAGCAGCGTGTAATACTTTTTATAATCTCCTGTTATCCAGTAATGGCGCGCATTGATCGAGAGAGAAAGATCATTCTTGAAAATGTATTTTGTGGTGAATGTATTTTCATAGGTAATCAATCTTCTTCCACCAAAAATTATATTATTTGTTGTATCAAAGTTTGCAAACCCCACGTTGAAAGGATCGAGGCTATAATTAAATGAATAATGAAAAGAAAGTTTATCACTCGCCCGGAAGCGCGGATTTAAACCAATAGTATAGCCCGGCTTCGCGGAAAAATGCTGAATGTTGCTCTTAAACCAATTGCTTGTATTCAGATTAATGCCCAGTGTAAATTTTTTCCGGTTATCAGTGTTAAATCCACAATAGGCATAATAATATTCATATGTACGTAAATACCTTCCAGGAACCCTGGGTTCATAATAGTCGTAAGAAGAAACAGGGGAAACCCCTCCACCATAAAATATACCGATGTAATTTTTAAATAAAATATTAGAGTTCAGGTTAGCGCTAAGGTCTGTGCGCTTCTTTGTGGTGTAGTTGTCACCATAATTAATGTTAAGGTGCTGCTGCGATCTCAAAACAGATTTCCATGGTTTGAATTGGAAGTATGCGAAATTCAGGCTTGTGGATGAATAATCTACAGTGGCATAATATCCCATATCGGTTCTGTCAAAGGTGCTGTTCATCGCTTCGCGATAAATCCCATATTGCCATTTCCCGCTTATCTTGCTTATGCCTGCACCGTAAAAGAATCCCATCTGATTGTTAAAATTTTCAGGGAGTGAGTCATTGTGTGTGAACACCTGGCTTAGATCTGATGAGCCGAAAATTGCCCAGGTATTTTTTTTATTCTGGAACATAAACCCCGTGCCGGTTACGTTTGCATCGCGGTCATTGCTCCCATTGCGCATTACATTTGTATTGATCAAAAATATATTGGAAGAATTTTTCAGCTGCTGGTCAAACACAAAGGAGTTGTAATTGGTTAAAGGTTCTGTCAGTATTCTCCGGGTGTTGCCCATGGAATCTTTGATCTCCGCATAGGTGTTGCCGGTAATTGCGTTAAAAACTCCGATGCCCATTCCTTTATTGGTTCTTCCTGAAAGTTTTGTGGCGTTGAGCAATTTTGCCTGCGAAGGATTTTTTTCAACTTTTTCTTCTGTCTGAAGAGAATCTTCCACGCTGTAAAAAAGAGTTGGAGTTTTTCCTATCCTTCGTGAATAAAATAATCCATCCTTGTTGAAGAGATCTGTCCCTTCTTTGAAGAATGGACGGTTATCTTCATAATTGATCTCACGGTAGCTCAGATTTTTTACTTTATTATCGCTCTGCACCTGGCCAAAATCCGGAAGAAGAGTCATGTCAAGCGTGAAGCGTTCATCCAGACCGTATTTTATATCCGCCCCTCCGTTGTAAGAAAATGAGTTGGCGTAATTGTATGTTCCGTCCGCATTGTATCCCGGTGCCTTTTCAAAATAAGAAGAAAGGTAAGGCGTGAGCGAAAGTCGCAGGGGAGGCTCGATATCTGAAATTCCCAGCAATGTTCCCCAGTATTTCATAAAATTTGCTTTTCCGGCCGGAGTGAGCGCCCATTGAACAAACTCATTTTTCCGTTGGATGTTTCTGGTTAACTCCAATCCCCATTTTTGTTCTTTTGTATTTGGAAAACGAATGGCGGAATACGGAATTTTCAGCTCAGCAGTCCAGCCCTTGTCAGTTATTTTTACGGAGCTTTGCCAAACAGCATTGTAGGTTTCATCGCTAAACCGACCATCAAATTGTACTCCGGAGGCAAAAACCCCAAACACATAACCATCTTGTCTTGTATTGTATGGATCGATCACGAATCGAAAATTATCTGCATTTAATCCGTTGTCATCGCGGTTGCCCAATTCGTGTAAAATGCTGTCAGGGGCACTGTCATACATTGTTGCGCCAACATAAATTGCATAGTTGTCATAAATGATTTTGATTTCCGTCCGCTGACTTGGTTTTGCTCCTTCGATGGGTGAGTTTTGAATGAAGTCAGATGCTGCCTCCGCGTTTTTCCAAACTTCCTCATCCAGCAGCCCGTCAATTTTAGGAGCAGAAGTTATTCGTATTGCCTTTAAAGTTTTTAATGAATCCTCCAATGGAGTAGGTACGGACTGCCCATGGGTATTTGAGATAATGAGAAGGAGTACGACTATGAGATGGATTTCCTTCACGCCTCAAAGGTAAATTGAATACTATAAAAAAATACCTCTTAACATATTTTAACTTTTTTTAAAATAATCTTTGTAAATTTGGTCAACGTATGTATGGATGAGTGAAAACAAGGTAATACCCGTTAGAATTGGCGAAGTAATTTTGTACTGCAAGGGGCTGGTGATTGTTAAGCTCAGAGGCGACCATGAGATTGGGATTGAAGATGTGAAAGAGCATGTTGAAGCCGCTGTAAAGCTTACCAAAGGTTCTGATTTCGTTTCTATTCTTGACGGAGGGCTTACGCTGGATGTATCCGATAAAGCGATGACCTATGCAGCAAAACACGAGAATAAAAAATGGCTCGCTTTTGCTATTGTTGTGCGTTCAATTTCCGAGCGTCTTTTTGCAAATTATTATCTGAAATTTAAGAAACCCATACGGCCAACCAAAGTATTTACCACTCCTAAAGGAGCGGAGGAATGGCTCAGGCAATTTATTCCGATCGAAAGGCCGGTGAAGTATGATGTCTGAGCGCTTATTTGCAGTAACAGGAATCCCTTTTAAAATCCAGATCAATGGCTGTTTCAATTTTCGCAATGCTGTCGACAGCAGTAACAACAACTCTTATTTTTTTATCTCCGGGAAGTGTTCCTTCGATTGCGTAAGAGGGGCAAGCGGTACCACGAATATTACTTTCGTCAAAGTTTACGTCCCCATTCCTGAGTATGTCCATTACATTCTGCTCCGTAATATTTCTGCATCCCATGATGCATTTTGCGTGCCGGGAATAAATGATCTCCGACTCCAGAATCAGTCCCTTTATTCTGTTCTCAGGCAGCCAGTATCCGCGGTTTTTTCCCCGGATAAGGGTGAAATACACCATTGCACAACCCAGTATAATTCCAATTGAGAATAAAAAAAATCGTCTTGGCTTCATAAATCAGCTATCTGAATCCTTCCTCTTTGCTAAAGTGCCGCGAGCAGCAAATTAATATCCTTGGAAGGTATCTTGAAGAAATCTCCAAGATATTTATTGGTGAGCATTCCATTGTAGATATAAATTCCTTTGCGGAATCCTACGTCCTGCTTGAGCATTCGGTCAACACTGCCGTACTCTGCAATGGCCATCAAAAGAGGGCCAAAGACGGTGCTGAAAGCATACGAAGCAGTTCTGGAAACTCGCGAGGCAATATTGGGAACACAATAATGGATAACCCCGTGCTTGCGGAAAACAGGCTGCGTATGATTGGTTACCTGCGAAGTTTCAAAACATCCGCCTTCATCAATGCTTACATCAATGATCACAGAGCCTTGCTTCATGTCTTTTACCATTTCCTCCGAAACAATACAAGGAGTTCTTCCTTTGGTTGCACGAATAGCTCCAATCGCCACATCGGCTGTACGCAAATGTCTTTGAATAACTTTAGGCTGGATCACGGAAGTGAAAATACGTGTGCCAACGGCAGTTTGCAATCTTCTTAATTTATAAAGAGAATTATCAAAAACTTTTACAGTAGCGCCCAGTCCAATAGCAGCGCGAGCAGCAAATTCGCCAACAGTTCCTGCCCCAAGAATCACCACTTCGGTAGGAGAAATTCCTGAGATTCCTCCCATGATCAATCCCGGTCCATTGTTCACATTGCTCAGGTACTCGGCAGCGATCAGGATGGATGCGCCTCCTGCAATTTCTCCCATGGCGCGGATAACGGGATATATGCCTTCCTTGTCCTGTATCCAGGAATAGGCAATCGCGGTAACCCTCTTACTCATCAATGCTTTCACGTAAGCATCCGACTGAACAGAAAGTTGCAGCGTAGAAAGTAATATCTGTTTAGGCTTCATCAGCTCAATCTCTTTGAGTGATGGAGGAGCCACTTTAATGATGATCTCGGCTTTATAAACTTCTTCGGCAGTAGGCGATATCTGAGCTCCCGCTTCGCTGTAATCTGTATCCAAAAAATTGGATTTCTTCCCTGCGCTTGTCTCCACAACCACACGGTGCCCATTATTAACCAACACAGCAACGGCATCCGGCACAAGGGCAACACGCGTTTCCTGAAAGGAAATCTCCTTGGGAATACCAATGTATAAACTGTTCTTCTTGGTTTGTACCTCCAGCATTTCTTCCTGAGGAAGTAAAACGGTAATGGGGATGTTTCTAGAGGGGGAATCTTTTTGCTTCATAGATAGGTTTCAGGTTTCAGGCTTCAGGCTTCAGGTTTCAGGTTTCAGGTTTCAGGTTTCAGGTTGAAACAAAAAGACCCCTTACCACTTGTTTTACGAAACGAATTTACGAAAAAAAAGTCAAGAAATGCTAATAATTCTTTCGCCTTCTTTCACCTCTATTTTCACTTTTACGCACCCGGGAAGTAACAACCGTTCAATTTTTTCGGGCCATTCGATGAAACAGTAATTCTTGTTGTCTAAATATTCTTCAAATCCAATATCAAATGCCTCGATTTCATTTTTTATCCGGTAGAAATCAAAATGATAGACAGCATCCCTGCTCCCAACTTCTGAAGCGGAACTTTGGACTTCTTCTACCTTCAGGACAGGGATGGCTGTTTTGTATTCATTGATTAGCGAAAACGTAGGACTGCTCCCCGCATCCGTTACCCCAAGTTGTTTGCATAACTCCTTTATCAAAGTAGTTTTTCCTGCTCCCAATTCACCGTAAAAACAAAATATCCTTCTGTCTTCAGAAAAATCAAAAATTGCTTTTGCTGCGGAAGGAAGTTCAGAAAGATATTTCAGGGAAATCGTTTTCGTTATCATGGTTGGGCGAAAAGGCAAAGATATAACCTTAACGGAAAATTTGAATTTGGATCATTGAAGATTATTGGGGATTTGTTTTTTTGTAATTTGAGTTTTTATAAGTTCCCTTGATTATTTCTTCCCAAAAACCTTTTTTAAAAGCGCGGTTATCTGGGCTGCAGGGTCCGTACGTATTTTCTTCTCCTCCTTGGCAATGAGCTTGAAGAGCCCCTCCATCGCTTTCAGAGTGATATATTTTTCAAGATTCGGATTCATCTTCTCCACTCCGGGCACTTTATTGTACGTGGTGATTACCGGATTCCAGTATTTGGTCACCTCCACTTTATCAATAGCACGTTTGATGATGGGGTTAAATTTTTCCGTAAGACTTGCCGTTGTTTTATCCTGCAGGTAGGTGGTGGCGGCATTGTCCGTGCCTTTCAGAATCTTGAACCCATCGGAAATGCTCATGCCCTTGATCGCGTCCAGAAAAACAGGAGCGGCTTCCTTGGATGCCTCTTCCGCAGCGCGGTTAAGGGTCATCACAAAATCATCCACCTGTTTTTGCATACCCAGATTTACAACTGTATTTTTCACCTTTTCGGCCTCGGCAGGAAATGGAATGAAGATAAGGGGGTTCTTGTAAAAACCATCCGCCTTTGAAGTGGCAGTTGTGGAGTTTTTGGTGCCTACACTCAGGGCCTCCCTTAATCCCTTTATCACCTCCGCATTAGTCAAGGGTTTTTTCTTGCCCGTATATTTATCCATCTCTTTCTGAGCTTGCTTTTGTGCATCATCAATGACCTTGTTAATGTCTTGAGCGGAGGAAGCAAAAGCGCTTGTCATTACAATGACAGCGACAATCAGGGTTATCTTTTTCATCTTTATTGGATTTAGTATTATCAATAATACAAATATTCTGCCAAAACATTTTAACATCTGTTAAGAAACTCCCAAATAGGGCTTTCAAAGTATTTGTACATTAGCGGGAATAGAAGAAAGGTATAAGAATACAGACAAATCCTACGCTGTGCCTTATACCTTATATCCTATTACTTTATACATGACCCCAATCAAATTCGGAACTGACGGATGGAGGGCTATAATTGCCCATGAATTTACCGTAGATAATGTGGCGCGGGTTTCGGAAGGAACAGCTAAGTGGCTGCTATCTCCCCTCTCCTCTGACAACCGAGCCAAAGACGAAGGTTGGGAGCGTAGCTCGGGGGTTGGGGGTGAGGTGGCTGTTGTCCTCGGCCACGATTGCCGCTTTGGAGGCGAATTATTTGCCGAAACTGTAGCAAAAGTCTTAGTACGGAATGGCATCAAAGTGTTCCTTGCAAAGGGATTTGTTTCCACCCCCATGATCTCACTGGGAACTGTAAAGTATAAGGCAACCATCGGCATAATCATTACAGCAAGCCACAACCCTGCCGGATATAACGGCTTTAAATTAAAAGGATCTTACGGAGGTCCATTGCTCCCGGAACAGGTGGGAGAGATAGAGAAGCTTATCCCGGAGAAATGTACTACGGATTTTGGTTCCGTTTTCATGTCAAATTCTCTGATAAACATTATTGACCTTGAGTCGTTATATTGCAAACACGTTCAAAAGAACTTTGACCTGAAAGCTATCAAAAGATCAAAAATGAATCTGGCTTACGATGCCATGTATGGCGCAGGGCAAAATGCGATGAAACGCCTGATGCCTGAAATTATCATGCTCCACTGTGAGCAGAACCCTTCTTTCAGTGGCATTGCTCCGGAGCCGATTGCAAAAAATCTCATGGAGATATCGCAGCTTATAAAAAATTCGAGCAGAAAAAAGGGAACAAAAAAAATATACAGCGCCCTTGCTACTGATGGAGATGCCGATCGGCTTGGCTTTTTCGACAGCAAAGGAAACTTTGTGGATTCGCATCATATCATATTGCTGCTGATCCATTACCTCTGCAAATACAAAAAGATGAAAGGCAAGGTGGTGGTTGCCTTCTCCGTGACCCCACGGCTTAAAAAGATGTGCGATCATTACGGGCTGGAACTACAGGTGGTGAAGATCGGTTTCAAGTATATCTGCGGCATCATGATAAAGGAAGATGTGCTTCTGGGCGGGGAAGAATCGGGCGGGATAGCGATCAAGGGACACATTCCGGAGCGCGATGGCATCTGGATCGGACTCACCATCTGGGAATTCATGGCAAAATCCGGAAAATCACTCGAGGAACTGATCCACGAAGTTTACGCGATCACCGGCTCCTTCGCCTTTGAACGCAACGACCTCCACCTTACCGATGAGGTGAAAAACAGAATTATCGCTAATTGCAAGCAGGGTAAATACAATTCATTTGGAAAATACAAAGTGCAGCGCATGGAGGACCTTGACGGATGGAAATATTATCTCAGGAAGGAGTCCGGAAAGGGGAGTAAGGAGAAAACACTCCAAGCGCCAGACTCCGAACTCCAAACTTCAGACGAATGGTTCATGATCCGCGCATCGGGAACAGAGCCTGTTTTGCGGACCTACGCTGAATCTTCCAATCAAAAAAAAGCTTTTGGCATATTAAATGCTGCTAAGAAGGTGTTATTAGAACAGTAGGCAGTAAGCAGTAGGCAATAAAGGCGGTAAAGGCAAATATACATGAAACGGGGTAAAATAGTACATTCTACAGGTTGTACAGATAACAGATTTTTTGCGGATTTACAGATTAGAGATGGCTGTTTATCTGAAAATCTGTGTTTATCTGTTATCTGTACCATATTGTGCATGTGTATAAATTTATCCCGCGCA
>SCSP01000334.1 GCA_004297845.1 Bacteroidota bacterium
TGTATTCAGCGGATACTTCCATGTCAATATCTATATGCCCGATGAATTTTCCTCTTGCAATTTTCACCCCATCAGCTATGGATCTTCCTTTGCCGGTATTTTTTTTATGAAATACGTAACGAATGTCTGCGAATTTCTTTTCGATCTGCAGAATATATTCTTTAGTTTTATCCGTACTTGCATCCTCCACAAATATCACTTCAAAGGTGTAGCCACTTACATTCATTACCCGGTATATCTCCTCCACGCTTTGCAGAATATGGTTTTCTTCCTGAAAGCAGGGGATTATAATGGATACGTCAATTTTCATATCGCTGGCAATATGCAGGAATAAATGCCTACTTACATGTTATTATGTTCACCGTCCATGGAATGTTATGGGAATCAAAAATAAGTTTTGATTGGAGCACAGAAAATACAGATTTTACCAATTGAAGGTATTCCGCCTCTTTCCTGATATTCCGGCCCCTGTCTTTGCTCATTAAATACTTTTCGATGGATGACTGTTTTTCCGTCCATACAGGCTCTGTCAGCAAAAAAATGCCATCTTTCTTCAACTTTTGTTTTACCGTTTGAATCAATTTAGAGGATGTTTCATCCTCCAAATGATGAAAGATCGCTATGGCAAGAATCACATCAAAATCAGATTCATGAACCGGTAGAGAATCAACGCTACAACAATAAAAACGGCCCCTCCCGGAATTGTTCTTTTGCGCATAATTAATGTATTCGGCATTAATGTCACATCCTACATAATCAATTTTCAGATTCTCATCAAGAATTTTCAGTATATATCCTGTGCCACAACCCACATCCAGTATCTTTTCATTGCCAACTGGTTTGACATACTCATTAATTATTCTTCTTTTCCATGCTTCCGCTCCGGTAATTCTCTGAAATAAATTAAAGACCTTTGGGCTTTCAAGCGCCCTCCTCCACCCATGCGAGGCATGTGCGTTCGATTTCGATTCCTTTTTCATCAAACAAATTTACACACAAAAGGATTTTAACTCGTATTTTTGTATTAATATTCCCATGCCCAAGTACGACAAACATATTTTCATCTGCACCAACCAGCGCGCCAAAGAAGCTCCACGTAAATGCTGCGGAGAGACACATGGAATGGAGATAGTGGATGCTTTCAAGCAAAAATTAAAAGCAAAAAATCTTCTGATAAAAGTTCGTGCACAGCGTACGGGATGTTTGGATGTGTGTAACTACGGGCAAACTATTGTTGTTTACCCCGAAGGCATTTTTTACGTGGGCGCGGAGTTGGAGGACGTGGATGAGATCATAGAGGAGCATATTATTAATAACCGCCCCATTCAACGATTGATTCTTGACAAAAACAAATACTGACTCCATCTGTTCTTTCCACCGTACAAAGGGACAACCGAGGGTTGGGAGCGTAGCTTGATAGGAATTGCTTCAATGACAGATATCACCCCATACCTCAACCGCCTCGACATTCTTAACGAAACGGCTTTACAGATCATCAAGGATTTCGGGATAAACGGTCATGAGATCAAATTCTCTGGCAACAAAGAAGGAGCGTATCAGGAATTATTTTCACAAATACTTCCCATAGTTGAAAAACTGCAAAAAGAAAACTTCCGGAATTTTTATAACCTGATGTACCGGATCGACATCAGCGAAAGCCAAATCAAAAAGGCAGTCGAACTGGCAGCAGATAAATCCTTTTCTGAAATTGTGACTGATTTAACTCTGAAAAGAGAATTGCTGAAAGTTGTTACAAGGAAGAAACTTTCTTCTAAATAATTCATCAGGATAGCCATTCTGCGAATCTTTCCTTAATTTGTATCTTCGTTCCCAGGATGAACTACCCAAGAATAAATTTTTATCTTCTGTGTGTTATTTTTTTTCTCCTTTTTACCGGACTCATCGCTTCTTATGCAATAATAAAAGTTCATTCGAAAAGGCATCAGCCGTTTAAAATTGATTTAGAAAATGTATTGGCATATACTCATTTGCCTTCCTACACCCGTGGCGATTCCATCCCTGTTTTTATCCATACTACAAAGGATGCAACAGCCGAACTTTACCGATGGGGCGCTACATTAGAAAAAACAACATATACCTGTCACATTTCCAAGCAACTTCAATCAACTATTTTTGATCCCTTCAATGGATTTTCATGGAATGTTTCATTGTGCATACCCACGCATAATCTTAAATCAGGATATTATTTTTTAAAAATCGTGCAACCCGGAGATACCATAAATCAATACACATTATCTGTTATTGTCAAGCCCGCCTCGCCTCCGCCTATTGCAGTAATAGCAAGCACAAATACCTGGCAATCGTATAATACCTATGGCGGTCTTTCAAACTATGAAAACAAACGAGTTCCATGGTATCTTAAAACGATTTATTGGTATAGCAATTATACGGATTATATACCTCCTCATCTGCCTTTTGCAAGACCGTATCAAAACCATCAGGATTTCCTTGAGCACTCAAACCCATTTCATGAAACCGAATCTCCTATGGCAGCGGAGTGGAATATGGTTGCGTTTCTTGAATCAAAAGGATATGAAGGAATGTATGGAGTGTATTCTGACTTTGATTTGAATTCTGATTTTTCAATTCTTAATTCGGATGTGTGGGTGTTTAATGTCCATAGCGAATATTGGTCAAATACCATGATGGGAATGTATAAAAGGTATCTTGATAAAGGAGGGAAAGTAATTTGGGCATCAGGAAATAATATGTACAGGGAAATTGACAACTACGAGGGAGGAATTTTTGTATCCAATCAAATAATTTCTTCTCACACGCCACTTTCTTTAACAGGCACATTTTCTTTTAAAGCAGAAGCGGGGCTGCACACTTTTGCCCCCTATAAAATTGTAAATTCTAAGCACTGGGTTTTTAATGACACTACTATTCATGATAATACAGTTTTTGGAAAATATAGTTCATTAAGCTCAGGAGAAAATGAATACGGAGCATCCGGAATGGAAACAGACAGAACAGGATTAGAAAGCGATTCATTTCAAGTTCTTGCAACTGGCATGAATCCATTTGGGGCTGCACACATGGTATTTAAAGAAACGCCCAAAGGAGGATGGATATTTAATGCATCATCCATTTCCTTCTCAGGAGCGCTGACACAGGATACCATTATAGATGGAATAGTAATTAATTTAATAAAGGATGCAGTGAAGAAATAAAGACCGGCATACATTCGTTAGCCGCACCTATGGAGAAACAAACGTATATAACCAGTTCCGAAATTTCAGCCGTTGATGATCTCTATCAAAAATATTTAAGCAACGGTAACGACCTGGATGCAGGCTGGAAAAAATTCTTCGAAGGATTTGAGTTCGCCCGGAAGAACTTCACCGAATCCGCTTCAAGAGACATTCCTGAAAATGTAAACAAGGAATTCTCCGTACTCAACCTCATAAACTTATACCGCGCGGTCGGGCATCTGTTCACGCATACCAACCCCGTACGCGAGAGAAGAAAATATTCTCCTTCATTAGATGAAATTGAACTCATCGGCCTTTCACAGAGTGATATGGATACCGTTTTCCACGCAGGGAGCGAGATCGGTTTGGGCGATGCAAAACTCCGCGACATTATTTCGTTTCTCAAGCAAACCTATTGCCAGAGCGTAGGCGCTGAATACAGATATATCCGCAATGCGGAGATTACCAAATGGCTTCAGGAAAAAATGGAATCGTGTCGAAACACTCCTGACTTTTCCAAGGAAGAAAAAATAAATATCCTCAACGAGATCAGCAAGGCGGTCATCTTTGAAAGTTTTCTTCACACAAAATTTGTAGGAGAAAAAAGATTTTCTCTTGAAGGATGCGAAGTCCTCATCCCGGCCATGGACTCGGTCATTCAGCAAGGAGCCTCTCTTGGCATTAAAGAATTTGTAATCGGCATGGCACACCGCGGGCGATTGAATGTACTCGCCAGCATCATGAAAAAGACCTACGAAGATATTTTCACCGAGTTTGAAGGAAAAGAATTTGAGGAGTCACTCTTTGACGGGGACGTAAAATATCATCAGGGTTATTCCTCCAATGTTATAACGAAGGAGGGTAATAAAGTTCATATGAGCCTGACCCCGAACCCTTCGCACCTGGAAACCGTGAACGGGGTTGTGGAAGGAATTGCACGTGCAAAAATTGACAGAAGTTACGATGGCGACAGCACACAACTCTGCCCCATCCTCATTCACGGAGATTCGGCCATTGCAGGACAGGGAATTTTATACGAAATAATTCAGATGGTGCGCCTTGACGCATATAAAACAGGAGGGACCATTCATCTCGTAACAAATAATCAAATTGGTTTCACTACAAATTATATGGACGCGCGCTCGTCCACTTATTGCACGGACATCGCTAAAGTAACGCTCTCCCCTGTTTTCCATGTAAATGCAGATGATGCCGAAGCCGTGATTTTTGTTGTTCGGTTGGCCATGGAGTTCCGCCAGAAATTTCACCGCGATGTTTTTATTGATTTGCTCGGCTACAGAAAATACGGTCACAACGAAGGCGATGAACCCCGGTTTACCCAACCACTTTTATATAAAAGCATCGCATCGCACGCAAATCCCCGTGAGATATACATGAAGAAACTGATAGTGGAAGGCGTGGTAGATGAAGCACAGGCAAAGCAGATAGAAGATGATTTCAGGAATTTGCTGAGTGAACGTCTGAATCATGCGAAACAGATCAAGAAAACAAAAGTTACTTCGTTTTTGGAAGGACAATGGAAAGGAGTGAAGATGGCAACAGAGGCTGATTTTGATAAATCCCCTGACACTGCGGTTGACAAAAAAATTCTTTTAGAGATTGGAAATAAAATCACGGAAGTTCCTGCCGGAAAAAAATTCTTCAATAAAATGGAGAAGCTTTTCAAGGACAGAAAGGCGATGCTGGATGGCGATAAACTCGATTGGGCAATGGGAGAACTTTTGGCTTACGGCACTTTATTGAATGAAGGACATTCCGTGCGCTTCAGCGGGCAGGATGTAGAACGCGGAACATTTTCTCACCGCCATGCTGTAATTAAACTGGAAGATTCGGAAGAGGAATACGTTCCTCTTGCATCGGCAGAGAAAAATTCAAAATTTATGATCTACAACTCCCATCTTTCCGAATATGCGGTGCTGGGATTCGAATACGGTTATGCCATGGCATCACCGGAAACACTCACGATCTGGGAAGCGCAGTTCGGAGATTTTGCCAATTGCGCGCAGGTGATAATAGATCAATATATCAGTGCGGCAGAAGATAAATGGCGCAGGATGAATGGAATTTGTCTGCTTCTCCCACACGGCTACGAAGGACAAGGCGCGGAACATTCCAGCGCGCGCATTGAAAGGTTTTTAACACTTTGTGCAGAGAACAATATGTACGTGATCAACGCAACTACTCCTGCAAATTTTTTCCATGCGCTGCGTAGGCAATTGAAAACTCCCTATAGGAAACCGCTCATTGCCTTCACGCCAAAAAGTTTATTGCGTCATCCCAAATGCATTTCATCATTCGATGAATTTTCAAATGGAGGCTTCAAAGAAATAATGGATGATGTATCTGTCAATCCAAAATCAGTAAAAAAACTCGTTTTCACTTTCGGAAAAATATATTACGATTTACTTGCTTATCGCGAAACGCTTTCGGCCGCTACTCCCCTCTCCTCTGGGAGAGGGGCAGGGGGTGAGGTCGCTTTGATTCGAATTGAGCAGATGTATCCCTTCCCTAAAAAACAGTTCTCAGATCTGTTGAATAAATATTCGTCCGCAAAGGAATTTTTATGGGTGCAGGAAGAGCCGCACAACATGGGAGCCTGGGGGTATTTGCTACGCACGGTTTCTCCTTATCTGAAAGGCGGACAATTACAGTGCATTGCTCGTCCGGAAAGTGCAAGCCCGGCAACGGGTTCGAAGAAAGTTCATGAAATTCAACAGAAGGAAATTTTAGAAAAAGTATTTAAACCTCACCCCTAGCCCCTCTTCCAGAGGAGAGGGGAACACCATCCTCCGAATGAAAGAACACATTGATAATTTGACATACGGAACCTGTCCTGAGATATTCAAGCGGGCAAAGGATCTAAAAAGGAAGATGACTTCCGCAGAAAAAATTCTCTGGCGCGAATTAAGAAATGGCAAACTGGATGGGCATAAATTCAGAAGGCAACATCCTATCGATAAGTTTATTGTGGATTTCTATTACCATCAGAGTAAATTGATAGTTGAACTGGATGGAGGTATTCATGATGAAGAAGATGTAAAGGAAAGGGATGAAAACAGAACAAATGAATTGGAAAATTTAGAATTAACTGTTATTTGCTTTCAAAACGAGGATATCTTTAGAAATTTAAATCACGTCCTGAACCAAATCAAACGCAGCCTCGGAACCAAATCCCTCTCTGAAAGAGAGGGAGAAAGTCCTTCTCCTAAAACAACCGAGCAGACTGCGAAGGTTGGGAGCGCAGCTCGGGGATTTAGGATGAGGTAAAACGAACGGAAAATAACAATACCATGGCAAACATTGATATTAAAGTTCCAAGCCCCGGAGAATCCATCACCGAGGTAACCATTTCCCGTTGGTTGAAAAAGGATGGGGAATATGTTTTCAAAGATGAAGAGGTTCTGGAAATAGATTCTGATAAAGCCACGCTTACTGTTAGTGCGGAGCAAAGTGGTACGCTGAAAACTTCGGCTAAAGACGGAGATGTGGTTAAAGTAGGCTCAGCAGTAGGTAAGATTGATACAAGCGCGAAAGCTCCAGTTGGCAGTCGGCAGTCGGCAGTCGGCAAAGAGAACGCGGAAGCAAAAAATCAAAAACTCGAAGTCAAAAGTGAACAGCCATTAACCATTACTCATCAACCATCAACCATTGTTGCTACCCCACTTGCGAAGAAAATAATAGAGGCAAACAAACTCACCCAACAAATTCCCGGCAGCGGGCCGAAAGGAAAGATCACAAAAAATGATGTCTTCAGCGCAATGAGCAAAGGGTTCCACCCCTCTCCAACTCTCCCCGAAGGGGAGAGAGTTCCCTCTCCTTTGGAGAGGGTTAGGGAGAGGTCGAAGATGACCCCCCTCCGCAAAAAACTCGCGCAGCGTTTGGTAGCGGTGAAAAATCAAACTGCCATGCTCACCACTTTTAACGAAGTTGACATGAGCAAAATTATGGAGCTGCGTGCCAAATATAATCCTCAAATAGAAAAATTACAGGGAACTAAACTGGGCTTCATGAGCTTCTTTACAAAGGCTGTTTGTGAGTCGCTTCAGTTATTTCCTTCTGTGAACGCCATGATAGACGGAGAAGAAATTGTGTATCATAAATTCTGCGATGTGGGAATTGCGGTGAGTGCCCCAAAAGGTCTGCTGGTTCCCATTGTGCGAAATGCTGAAATGCTTTCTCTTGCAGGCATTGAGCTCAAAATTAAAGAACTCGCCCTCAAAGCACGCGATAACAAACTCAGCATCGATGAAATGACCGGGGGAACTTTCACCATTACCAACGGAGGCGTGTTTGGCTCGCTGATGAGCACACCTATCATCAATCCTCCCCAGGTTGCCATCCTGGGCATGCACAATGTGGTGGAAAGGCCCATCGCTGTCCCCTCGACTACGCTCGGGGGCCGCTCGCAAGTGGAGATCAGGCCCATGATGTACGTGGCCCTCTCTTACGACCACCGTATCATTGACGGGCGCGAGTCCGTAGGATTTTTAGTGAAGGTGAAAGAAATGTGCGAGAACCCGGCTAAAATGCTGTTTGGAGGAAAAGATCCGATAGAAATTGTTTTGGGACTGTAATTCTTCCTTATAAGAAGGAGGCGCACAGGAAGTGGCAGGGGATATTTTTTGGCGCCTCCTTCGAAGACTCAGGTCGGGCTATCCGCTATAATCTTTTTGAAGCAAAAAGGATTTTCGCTTCTATCCCTCGCGCAAATCGGAAAAACATTCTTCCTTTGTATAATGATGATTGACAAAGAAAAATATTTGAAAGAGCACTTGCCTTATAGCATAAGGATATTATTAGCTCATGAGAAATTAACGAGAAAAATTTATGAGGGAGATAAGGATATTTTAGAGGCGATTTTTGTTGGGTCGCTTATAAAAGGAAGAATGTTATTAGAAGTAATAGGTATAACAATTAAACGAGATGGTAGCTCTCTTAGAGATATGGAATGGAAAGAAGGAGATGGCAATATAAATGCAACTCACCTAGATGGAAAAATCATCAAATGCTCTGATGTAAATGAAAAAGAAAAAATGGAGTTGTTGCATTTTTTAATAGCAACGAATAAATATGAAGCGCATTTGACCGACCAGTCAATTGAAAGGGATTTAGCAAAAATAAAACCCGCAGTTCGGATTATTCTTCGGCTTATAGAAGAAAATATTTATGCACCTAATAATATTCCGTTTCCTTTTTAATTCTATCATTTAATCTAACTTTGCATATATAAATAAATATGAAACTTCGCCTCTCATTATCCATTGTCCATTATTCATTGTTCATTTTGCTTTTGCAGGGCTGTAAAGTCCACTTTTCCTTCTCAGGCGCTTCCGTTTCTCCCGATGTGAAAACAGTTTCCATACAGTATTTCAAGAACAACGCATCGCTTGCCCCTCCTACACTGAGCCAGACACTCACTGAGGCGATCAAGGATATTTTTACCTCTCAGACTAACCTTGGAATTGTTTCACGTGACGGAGACCTGAGCTTTGAAGGAGAGATAACTAATTATATGACCGCACCCGTTGCTCTTCAGGCCAACGACCAAGCGGCACTAAATCGGCTTACTATCACGGTAAATGTGCGGTTCACCAACATAAAAGACGAAAAACAAAAATTTGAAACTAGTTTTTCCCGCTATGCAGATTATTCCAGCACCCAGAATTTAAATGCTGTACAGGCGCAACTGATCGAAGACATAAATCAGCAGTTGGTGCAGGATATTTTTAATAAGGCGATGATAAATTGGTAGCCACCCCACCCCTAACCCCTCCCCAAAGGAGAGGGGAACAACAGCCAATGCGTATATTCGTATAGATTCGTATTTCGTAAATGCAATGACCAAACAAGATTTCATACAATACCTCTCTCACCCCGAAGATCTGAACGGGAGCACTATGGGCGAGCTTGAAAAGCTGGTACAGGAGTATCCCTATTTTCAGCTGGGAAGAATGTTGTACCTGAAAAATCTGCACAACGAGAACAGCATTGCCTACGAAAAAAATCTGCATATCACTTCGGCTTACGCTCCGAGCGGGAAGGTTTTATACAACCTGATCAAGAAACGGGATTCGAAAGAAGAAGTAGGCAGTAAACAGTATACAGTAGACAAAGAACAGCCAAAAGAAATCCTGCCCAAACTTGAACCTATTGTTGTTCTTCAGGAAATGACGATGAACCCCACGGATACTGTCAGCGGCACAAAAGTAGATGAATGGGATATTCCGGAAAAGGAAATGCTTCGCGAAGCATACCGCACTTCAATGATGGTTGATCTGCTGGAGGAAAAGTCCAAAGCCCAAAGCGAGCAGTCATTAACCATTAACCATCAACCATCAACCATTTCTCAATCCTATTCTTTTGGTGACTGGATGAAGGTTATAAGCGGCAAAACCCCCGATGCGGCTAAAGAAGCAAAGGACTTTCAGCGTAAGGCTAAATCAAGCATTATAGACAACTTTATATTGGACCAGGCCACAAAAACACCCCCAAAACTCAAGGCCGAGTTCTATAGTGTCGAAAACATGGCAAAAAAGAGCCTTCAAGACGATGAAAATTTCGTTTCCGAGACCCTGGCCAGGATATATCTCAAGCAGGGAAACCTCCCAAAAGCCCTCAGCGCCTATCAAATTTTGCTTGTGAAACATCCGGAAAAAATGCATATCTTCGCTCCCCTTTTAGAGAAAATAAAAAAGCTCCTGAAGGATCAAGAAAACAAGTAGGCAGTAAGCAATAAGCAAACAAAAGGCGGTTGTTCTGCCATTAACAAATAACTATTAACGATTAATCTTTATATCATGGCTACCTTTCTTTCAATCCTGATTATCCTCATCAGCGTTTTGCTCGTACTGATCGTGCTTATCCAGAATCCAAAAGGCGGAGGGATCGCATCTAACTTCATGTCAACCAACACCATTATTGGCGCAAAGCAACAGGTGGAGCTGGTTGAACAGATTACCTGGGGATTTGTAGGAGGGCTTGTAGTACTCTGCATTGCCTTTACCGCTCTTGTCGGAAACGGAACTGCTCCCGAGGACGTAAAAAGCTCTATTGTTGGTGGCGCTGAAATGCCTATGCCTGGCAATACTGCTCCCACGATGCCCGCTCAACAGCAACAAGCGCCAGCGCAAATTGCTCCTGACACTACTAAATAATTTGCCATCTTGTCACCTAAAACTGACACTGGAAGCCTTTAGAATCTTAATCACTGAAAAATTGTCCGATAAAATACAAGTCCAAAGACTGGCACAATTGCTGACTAATAATACCTGAAAAGCGAAAAATAAAACAACAACGATTCCACCGATTCAAAAGAGATTCCACCGATAAAACCAATAATCGGTGTAATCATCAGCAAATCGGTATAATCATAAATAACAAAAACAAATGGCAAAAGTCAAATTTCAACCACAGGGCGACCGAGTGCTTGTAGAAGCAGCTCCCGCTGAAGAAAAAACCGCTGGGGGAATCATCATTCCTGACACAGCTAAAGAAAAACCACAAAAAGGCACTATCGTAGCAGCAGGTCCTGGAAAAAAGAAGGACGAGCCTATGACCGTTAAAGTAGGAGATACTGTTTTCTACGGAAAATATGCCGGCACTGAGATCAGTGTTGACGGAAAAGAATATCTCATCATGCGTCAGGATGACGTTTTTGGTGTGATTGGATAATAAAATTGTACAGGTTCCTGATCGACACAGATTTACAGATGATGGCTGTTTGTCTGTAAATCTGAGATGATCTGTTATCTGTACAGTCTTAAATTTTGAATTAACAACTTTAAACTCAATAAACAAATGGCAAAAAAAATCACTTTCGATACCGATGCTCGCGATGCGATGAAACGCGGTGTTGATGCTTTGGCAAACGCAGTAAAGGTAACTCTTGGTCCTAAAGGACGCAATGTTATCATTGACAAAAAATTTGGTTCACCACAAATTACAAAGGATGGTGTAACAGTTGCAAAAGAAATTGAACTGGCAGATGCAGTGGAAAACATGGGAGCACAGCTTTTAAAAGAAGTTGCTTCTAAAACTGCTGATATGGCCGGTGACGGAACAACCACAGCGACCGTTCTCGCACAGGCGATTGTAACTGCAGGTTTGAAGAATGTTGCTGCCGGTGCAAATCCAATGGATCTGAAACGCGGTATTGACAAAGCAGTTGAAGCAGTTGTTGCTGAACTGAAAAAATCATCCAGGTCAGTTGGCGATGACAACAAAAAAATTGAACAGGTTGCTACTATCTCTGCAAACAACGATTCCACAATCGGAAAATTGATCGCACAGGCAATGGCAAAGGTGAAAAAAGAAGGAGTTATTACGGTGGAAGAAGCGAAGGGTACTGAAACAACTGTTGAAGTTGTGGAAGGTATGCAATTTGACCGCGGATATGTTTCTCCTTATTTTGTTACCAACGCTGATAAAATGACAGCCGTATTGGAGAATCCATACATCCTTTTATATGACAAGAAATTGTCTACGATGAAAGAGTTGCTTCCTATTCTGGAAAAAGCAGTTCAAACAGGAAAACCACTTCTCATCATCTGTGAAGATTTGGACGGAGAAGCTCTTGCTACACTTGTTGTAAACAAGATACGCGGGTCTCTGAAAATTTGCGCTGTTAAAGCTCCGGGCTTTGGCGACCGCAGAAAAGAAATGATGCAGGACCTTGCCACATTGACAGGCGGAACGCTCATCTCTGAAGAAAGAGGTTTCAAATTAGAGAACGCTGACCTTTCTTACCTGGGAACTGCGGAGAAGATCACCGTTGATAAAGACAACACAACACTTGTTGGAGGCGCTGGTAAAAAAGCCGACATCACTGCGCGTGTTAACCAGATCAAAGCACAGATTGAATCCACTACTTCTGATTACGACAAAGAAAAATTACAGGAACGCCTGGCTAAATTAGCAGGAGGCGTTGCAGTCCTTTATGTGGGCGCTGCTACTGAAGTAGAAATGAAAGAAAAGAAAGACCGTGTGGATGATGCGCTTCATGCTACCCGCGCTGCCGTTGAAGAAGGCATCGTTGCAGGTGGGGGAGTTTCCTACATCCGAGCATTAGAGTCCATAGAAAAAATGAAAGGCTCTAACGAAGACGAAGCAACAGGCATTACTATCGTCAGACGCGCTTTGGAAGAGCCGCTTCGCATCATTGCTGAAAATGCAGGCGTGGAAGGCTCCATTGCCGTACAAAAAGTACGCGAAGGGAAAAACGATTTTGGTTACAATGCCCGTACCGATGTGTATGAGAACCTGATCGCTGCCGGAGTTATCGATCCTACGAAAGTGGTTCGTGTTGCCCTGGAGAATGCGGCTTCTGTTGGAGGAATGATCCTTACAACTGAGTGCGTTCTTGCCGACATCAAAGAAGAAAAATCCACTATGCCGCAAATGCCGGGAGGTATGGGGGGTGGAATGGATTACTAAAAAGTTCAAGGTTTAAAGTTTCAGGTTTCGGGTTAACAGCCAAAAACCGAAAACGATAAGAAGCCCTTCCTGAGAAATCGGGGAGGGTTTTTGTTTTATTAATATTCGTTCCGTTTCAGAGATTTCCCGGAGGAAACAGATCCGAAGCCGCGCTCACGGTTACAAAATAGAAATTCACAGTGATGTGCTCAAGAACAAAGTCCAGTTTTTAAGGGTCGAATTCGAGGTGTGGTGCAAAAAAATAAAGAATATTCAAGCGCGAGCGAGACAGAAGCAAACTCGTAAGCAGATAATCACTTCAGCCCGTACTTTTTCAAATATTTTTCATTCAGGGTTTTCTGATCGTTGGAAAGGTCAAGCTTTTTTCCGCGTATGAATGCCCATTCCACATTATTGGATCGGATATCGAGGGCATCACCGGAAGAAATAAAAAGTGTAGCATCTTTTCCCTGTTCCAGGGAGCCAATGCGGGTGTCTATACCCAGTATCTTTGCTGCGTTGAGAGTAATAGCAGAAACTGCTTCTTCCTTGCTGAGTCCGTAAGCAGCGGCTGTGCCGGCCAGGAATGGCAGGTTTCGGGTTTGTATCTGCTCCATGTCACCGGAATTCTCGAGGCAGATGAGCACGCCTGCTTTTTGCAGCAACGCAGGAAGTTTATAGGGAAGATCAATATCGGCATCTGCGCGGTTGGGCAGGTCGTGTACGCGGTTTACCATTACCGGAATATTATTTTCTTTCAGCAGGTCGGCTACCATCCAGGACTCTGTTCCGCCTACGATCACTGTTTTTTTAACTCCGGCATCTTTTGAAAAATGAACGGCATCGGTAATTTCCTTCGCAGCATTCACGTGCACATACAGTGTTTTTGCGCCTGAAAAAAGTCCCCGCATTGCTTCGAGCCGAAGATTCTTTTCTTCAGGCGATTGCTTCGCTTCGCTCGCAATGACGGTTTCATAATAGGCTTTTGCATCGGTAAAAAATTGCTTCAGTTCAGTTTTTTGTTTTTCATAATCTTCGCTCTTTTTCAAGGGAGGAAGGGTGCCGGGATCTTCGTTCTTTTCATAATCCCGTTTAAACATGTGTAACCAGTTGAGGTGAACACCCTCATCCGTTTTCAGTGCCATGTCTTCCCAGTTCCAACCATCCAATTCCAGTACAGAAGAAGTTCCGGAAATAATTCCGCTGCGCGGAGTGATCTGCGCGATCAGTACACCATTTGTTCTCACTGTTGGAGGAACCTTTGAGTCGCTGTTATACGAAATGATGCTGCGCACATGCGGATTGTAAGCGCCTGTCTCGGAAAAATCGCGCGTAGCACGCACAGCATCAATCTCACTCAACCCCAGCGTAGAGTTAGGAGCTATAAATCCGGGATACACATGCTTGCCGGAAATATTTATAACAGTGTCATAAGCCCCCGCCTGCAGGCGAATGATAGTGGCATCTGCAACAAGATTCAGGTTCCCGTCCTTAAAACCGATAGCGGAATTCTCGATCACGGTTCCGTTGCCAATATGAGCAACACCCCCCATTAAAAGGATGCTTTTGGATTGAGGAGGAGCGGGAGTCTGGGCCACCCCTCTCTGTCTCCCCAAAGGGGAGATGAGCAGAACTACAGTTAGAAAACAAAGAGAAAAATAATTGCTTTTATCTTTTATCATTTATATTGGATAATCTGCACAACCCTTAGTCCTTCCTCCTCCCCTTTGGACAACCGTAGTCCCGATAGTTATCGGGAGCGACCACAGGTTCAGAGGGTGGGGTGTTTTTATTTAAGTATCCACTCGTAGTACGGCTTTTTCGCGTCCGGAGCAGGGGTTTCGGATTTTTTCTTGGTAACCATTCTCCATCCCAGTGCGATCTCATGCGTGCCGCCCGATTCTCCCATAATTCCTTTGGAGGAAAATTCGTAGGCATAGTTCACCATCAGGTTGCTGTACGGGCTTCCGCCAACAGCGAGTGCCATATCGGTTTTTTTGTAGAAGGGAGCGATCCATATCTTGTTCTTGTACACCACAGGTATTGCCAATTCATAAAACATAGAAGCATCTTTTACCATGGATATTTTTATTACGGGGTCAATCGCCCAATCGTTGTTGATTGGATATTTGTAACCAATGTTGAAGCCCTGTTGCATCGCCAGCGTGTAAACCGTATTGCCATTCACATCTTTGATCTGGCTGCTGATCATGCGAGGAATGGTGATAGCTGTATGCAAAGCTTTGAAGCGGTACAGTATTCCAAAACCGGCATCCATCACTAATGCGTTTACATCGGCATTGTTCGCTGCGATGGGATCGGACTGTGCTGTGCTTCCGGCAATGTTCACACGGCTTTCCAACAAGCCAAGTCCTACACCAAAACTTAAAAAATTCTTATCAGCAAGTTTTACATGATAGGCATAACTCGCCGATGCGGAAAGATCCTGAAAAATTCCCGCCTGCTGACTGCTCAGTGTTCCGCCCAGCCCCATGTTCTTGCAGATGATGCCGTTTGCAGAAACCATTTTTGATTCAGGTGCCCCTGCAATGTTCATCCACTCATTGCGGTACGATCCAAAAACCTCAAAGGCTTCTCCGGTTCCCGCATAAGCAGGGGACAGGGAAAATTTGTTGATGGTGTATTGGTTGGATAACGGGAGTTGCTGAGCAAGGCCTACCCCAACCCTCCCGAAGGGAGGGAGGAACAGCGCCACTAAAATAAATTTTGAAAGTTTCATTTGTCCGGAGTATTAATTTTTTTAACCCCTTTCCCTTCTCCTCCCCTTTGGGGAGGTTGGGAGGGGGCTGCATTCATCTTAAAATATTAATGTTTCCTTTCAGCATGGGCTTGTCATCGCACATAATGATGTAGTAATAAGCCCCGGACTGCAGATTCCCCCCGCTGGCGTTGGTGCCTTTCCAGTTGTTCTTGTATCCGGAAGCTACAAACACCTCATCGTTCCACATACTGTATACTTTCAGATCGCAGTTGGCATAGGCCGAAATATTATTAACGATGAGGGCATCGTTGATGTTGTCATCATTTGGAGTGAGAATAAATCCGGAAACAGCAATGGTGTCCGGAACCTCATTGACCAGAATGGAGATCGTATCATTCCAGGTGCAGCCAGCCGAGTTGGTGACCATTACCCAGTACGATCCGCTTTCTGATATCGTTATGTTGTCCGTAGCATCACCGGTGCTCCACGCATAGCTAATCACATCCGAGGTACCTGCTGCATAAATTGTTAGGCTATTGCCTTGAAAAATGGATGTGTCGTATCCCACGGAAACGGAAGGAACCACATTAACAACGGCAACAGCATTAAACGTATCACGGCAACCAGCCTGTGAAACAGCGATCATCTCCACATTCCAGTTTCCAGAGGTTGCATACAAATGAGTTGTATTTCCTGAACTTAGTGATTGATTGCCATCGCCAAAATTCCAAAGGAAGAAATCAGGACTAGTAACAATGGTAGTATTTGTAAAAAGTGTAGGGTTTAAACTACATGCCGGAGGCGCTGTGAAAGAAGCAACCGGATTCGGAAACACCGTTGTTGTTTTTTGTGAAAAATGAGAACAACCCTTGTTCGAAACGCAGGTGAGTTTACTGGTGAAAGTTTGTGCAGGGCCGCAGTTAAAACTTACAGTATCGTTGGTATTATCGTCTGTAATGCCATCGTTATTAAAATCCCATAAAAACTGGGTAATACTGCCAAAAGCAATGACCGACTGGCTGCTGAATGTTGCGGAGCTGCTTTGGCAGGTGTTATTGGTTATAAAATTCACCTGAGGGAGCGGGTCTATGATGACATTTTTGGTGATGGAATCGGCTGCTGCTGATTTAGGTTTGATCTTTAATTTTACCGCGATAGTGTCGTTTATAGTAACAAGAGTGATAATTGTTTTTCCATTCAGTTCATAGGTGCCGTTCCCGTCCAGGTCCCACTGCCACATGGAAATGGCGGTGTCCGGCAGGGAAGAGGAAGCAACCAGAGTTGTCTGATTCCCATAGCAGGTTTGGGTGTAACTAAAATTTGGGGACTGCGCTTTTGCGTTTTCAAACAGGAAAGCACAGAAGAGCAACAAGATAAATGATTGTATTCGCTTCATTTTTTAAAAATTGGCCCGAGAGGAACGATAGTGTCGGGAAACAGCGAATGTAATAATAATTTTTAGTAACTTCACAGCCTTAAATAATCATTTTTATATCATGAAAAAAATTCTTTTTGGCTGCCTATTGCCTGCTGTCTGCTGCCTGCTGCCCGTTGTTTCTTTCTCCCAGGACCTATCCAAGCACAAGGAGGATGCACACAGCGGGGATATCCTGTCGGTGGCCATTAACAGTGAGGGCACGTATATTTTAACGGGTGGTGCTGATAAAAAGGCGTACGTATGGGATGCTAAAACGGGGGACAAAATACCGAAGGCGATCGGACAGGCAGCTGCAATTACCACGGTTGCATTTAATTCGAACGGCAAACTTTTTGCCATTGGAACGGCAGACGGAAAGATCATATTCTACGATGCCAAGGAGGTCAAATACAAAAAAGCACTGTCCAAAGAGCATACACTGGACATCACATCGGTTGCGTTCAGTCCGAGCAATGATCAGGTCGTAAGTGCCTCTAAAGACGGGAATGCCAAGCTATGGGATGGCGTTGCAGCCGGTTCGCAGTTCACCCTCAAAGGCCATGCCAAATCTGTGAACGCAGCAGTATTCAGCCCCGATGGTAAAACAATTGCTACCGGGTCGTCAGACAATACCATTAAGATATGGGATGCCGCCACCGGACAGATGAAAACTTCGTTTGAGGCAGATTCAAAGGAAGTTACGGCTCTCTTCTGGAGCGCTGACGGGAAATACATTGCCAGCGGAGGCTCAGAAGGGAAAGTGATCTTGTGGGAGATGCCTTCCGGAACCCGGTTTGTGGAAACAAATTTTAAGTCGCAGGTAAATTCTGTAGCGATCAGTCCGGATGTGCAGTATGTTTCTGCAGCAGGAGCCGATAAGCAAATAATCATCTGGAACATCAGCACCAAACAGATTGCAAAAGAATTTCCGGCACACGATGCGGATGTAACAGGGACCGCCTTCAGCGATAAAGGAAATCTGTTTGTTTCTGTGAGTAAGGATATGAGTTTAAAATTCTGGGATGTATCCAACTTGAAGATTGGAAAGAAAAAATTCATGAAGGATGCCGGAGATCCTAAACTTTCCACGCTGAATGTATCGCTGAAAGAAGATAATCGCAACGGGATCATTGATAACGGGGAAAAGTCAGCCATTACGTTTACGTTGAAAAATTCAGGCAAAGGCCAGGCTTACAATCTGGTGGCAAAAGTTACTGTTGATCAAACGATCGTTGGATTTAATTTTGAGAAGGAAGTGCTCATCGGCAACCTGGATGCAGATAAATACACCACCGTTTCCATCCCCATCTATACAGACCCGACCATCGAATCATCGGGCGGAACTTTCACCATCGACATTCAGGAGGCAAACGGATTCAATGCTGCGCCTCTTAAGATGAATTTTCAAACCCGCGGAGGCGTAAGTTACAGTTATGTGATGCTGACAAGCCACGCCTACAGTTCTGCTACAGGAAAAGCGGAAGTTGGCGCGCCCATCACGCTTAAGCTCAAACTGAAAAATACTTCCAGCGGGGAAGCAAGAAATGTGAAAGTGAATTACAACTTCCCCCCTAATGTTATGGCAGTGAACAAGCTTTCGGAATTTATTCCGGGGATTGCTCCCGGAGAAGAAAAGGAGATTGCCGTAGAATTTTTTGCCAGCAAGGAATTCAACAAAGAAAAAATAAAGATTGGCTTGAATTTGGAAGGAGCGTACACCAATGCAAATGATTTCATTGGGGAAATAAAAATGAATGAACTGCTCCCGACCACAGAGATTGCCATCGCCCAGAGCACCGCTCCTGTAGAATTACCCGAGCAGCCTTTGTTTAGGGGAAGCGGAGATCCGCTCAAGGGATTGAATGTTTCTAAATCCAAGGACATGGTGATTGGAAAATATTACGCGCTTATTATCGGTGTGAATAAATACAAAGGAACCTGGACCACGTTGCAAAATGCAGTGAGCGATGCCAAAGCGATAGAAACTTTGTTGAAAACAAAATATAAGTTTGATAATTTCCAAACGCTGTACGATGAGCAGGCTACCCGTGTAGGCATCATTAATCAATTAGAGTGGCTTACGACCAATGCCAAAGAGCAGGACAATGTGTTCATCTATTATTCCGGCCACGGAGAGTATAAACAAGAATTAAATAAAGGTTTCTGGGTGCCGGTGGATGCTGCGACCAATTCGACAGCTAATTATATTTCAAACGCAGATCTGCAAACCTATCTGGGAGGGATAAAATCAAAACATACCCTGCTCGTTGCCGATGCGTGTTTCAGTGGAGATATTTTTCGCGGAAATACAGTTACCGTACCGTTCGAGGAATCCGAAAAATATTTTAAGGAAGTTCACGGACTTTCTTCCCGCCAGGCCATGACCTCCGGAGGTGTTGAGCCGGTAATGGACGGAGGAAAGGACGGGCACTCCGTATTTGCCTATTATTTTTTGAAAGCCATGAACGAAAACCAGAACAAGTACATGGATGTAGGACAGATATACAACAAAGTAAAGATCCCTGTCATCAACAACTCCGAACAAAGCCCCAAACTGGCTCCGGTTAAGAATACCGGAGATGAAGGAGGGCAGTTTATTTTTATTAAGAAGTAATCACCCTTCTCTGTCTCTCCCCAAAGGGGAGAGGAAAAGGAATGAGAAAACCCCGGCACAATGTCGGGTTTTTTTGTTTTGATTATATTTGCTCAACTCAATCAAATGAAAAAATTTTTCTCATTCATTTTGTATTTCTCCCCTCTCCTTTGGGGAGGGGTTGGGGGAGGGGTGTTTGCCCAGCGCAACAACTTTCAAATCTACTCCTTAGAACAAGGCCTGCCTCAGGCAACCATTTACTGTATCATACAGGACGACCGGGGATACCTCTGGCTCGGAACGGACGGGGGAGGCCTTTGTCGCTTTGACGGGATCAATTTTAAAACTTACGGAAAGAAAGAAGGGTTTGAAGGACAAAATATACGTTCGCTATTACAAGACAGGAAAGGAAGAATTTGGGCAGGGACAAAAGATGAAGGAATTATCATTTATGACGGGTTAAAATTTATTTCTATCGGAAAAAAAAATGGCCTTGCCGGCAGCGCAGTGCTTTGTTTACTTGAAGATGAACAAGGAACGGTATGGGCAGGAACGGATGATGGCGGAGTAAATAAAATTATTCCGGAGAAAGACAGTTTCCGGATACAAGTGATTGATGACAGCAAAGGCCTCAGCAACAATTCTGTTTTTGATATTCACAAAGACAAACAAGGTCATATCTGGCTGGGAACTTTCGGTGGCGTGAACATTATTTCGTTCGAGAAAGATACCTTTCGCATTGATGATTTACGAAGTAGCAGAGGCGAAATTCCAAGCGAATCTATTTTTGCTATTCAACAGGACAGAGAAGGAGCGCTTTGGTTTGGAACTTTAGAAGGAGGCGTGTTCCGCATCGCCCCTAAAAATGCAAATTCAAATTCGAATTTTAAGCTGGATCTTCTTTCAAGAAAGATTTCTGTTTTTAATAAATTAAATGGTTTCAATGCAAAAACCATCTGGAAAATTTTC
>SCSP01000335.1 GCA_004297845.1 Bacteroidota bacterium
CCATCTGCGTTAATGTACAAAACCAGTATGGATGCTGGGATACTGTTTGTAAGGTGGTAGAACTTATCCCTGAGTTCACGTTTTACATACCTAACACATTTACTCCCAACCAGGATATTACCAATGAAGTGTTCTTCGGAAAGGGAAGAGGTATTAAAGAATATAATATCTGGCTTTTTGACCGATGGGGTAATCAGATATGGGATTGCCACCACGCAGATAAGAACACAAACTGGGATAACCAGGGACAGGACGGATTATCTTCTTACTGCAAGTGGGATGGAGTAGCAGTAAGCGGAGGTCTTGATATGAGCGGCAGCAGCAGGCAGCTTGCCCAGGAGGATGTATATGTTTGGAAAGTGCGGCTCACCGATATTTTTGACAGGCGCCATACTTACGTAGGGCATGTGAATATCGTACGGTAAAAAAATAATACGACATGAACAAAACCAAAATATTTCTTCATATCTGTTGCAAGGCGGGAAAGAGGAGTTGTTTTTGTGGCAAACCATCTAAATTAAATAGCATGAAATTTTTTCACTTGCTGCCGGCAGCATGCCTGTTGTTGATTTTCCAGAATATTGTTGCACAAAACAATCCTGTTCCCACCGAACGAAAATGCGGAACCATGGAACATCTTGAATGGCTGAAACAACAGGACCCCGGGCTTGAAGCACGCATGGAAAAAACAGAAGCCGATATGCAGGCATGGATAAAAAACCATCCCCCCGTTACCCATGCGGTTGTTACCATTCCCGTAGTAGTGCATGTGGTATGGAACACCGGTTCAGGCAACATACCCGACCAGTACATTCAGCAGCAGATAGATGTATTGAATAAAGATTTTCGCAGGCAGAATTCCGACTGGACAAACACCCCCGCTGTTTTTCAACCCCTTGTTGCCGATTGCGAAGTGGAATTCTGTCTCGCCAGCAAAGACCAAAACGGGAATCCTACCAATGGAATCATCCGGGTTCAAACCAGCGTTTCTTCCTTTTCGCACAGCGCAAACGAGGAAATAAAATATACCGCTCTTGGCGGAAGCGATGCATGGAATAGAGATAAATACCTGAACCTCTGGATAGGCCCCCTCGGTGGAGGACTTTTGGGATGGGCTACTTTCCCAAACGTACCTGCCGCTGGCGATGGAGTTGTTATTTCTTCTTCCTCCCTCCCCGGTCCTCCTTATGGTGGAGCATTTGATTTAGGCAGAACCGCTGTGCATGAAATAGGGCATTGGCTCACTTTATATCATATTGACGGAGATGCCAACTGCGGAGACGATCAGGTATCAGACACTCCAACACAGGATATGCTGCATAGCGGCTGCCCCACAGCCCCTCTTCATACTAATGTTTGCTCCGGATCCGCGAACGGAGAAATGTTTATGAACTATCTGGATTATGTGGATGATGCCTGCATGGTGATGTTCAGCAGCGGGCAGAAAGCCAGAATGGTTGCCTGCCTTAATAACTGGCGAAGCAGTTTACTTACTTCTGCTGCCACAAATTGCGCTGCTGTTTCAACCCTTGACGCAGGCATTTTATCCATTGTTTCGCCTAACTGGGTTGTATGCAATACAACTTTTACTCCGGTGGTGAAGTTGAATAATTATGGCATAAATACACTGAGTTCCTGTACCATAAATTACAGAATAGATGCCAACCCTAACCAAACTTTCAATTGGACAGGTTCTCTGACAACAGGTCAGTCCGCCAATATTACCCTGCCCTCCATGATTACGACTGCCGGCACACATACCTTTACTTCTTTTACCAGCAGCCCCAATTCTTCAACAGACGGGACCCCGGGCAATGACCAATCCTCCGTAACATTCATTGTTTCAAATACCGGGCTGAACCTTCCGGTTGTGGAAGGAATCGAAAATCCGGTATTTCCTCCTGCCGGATGGACACTCAATAACCCGGATGGCTTAACCACCTGGTCAAGGACTACGCTGGCGAAAAAAACCGGGTCTGCCTCCATGTTCATGGATAATTTTGATTATACCGCAAAAGGGCAGGATGAACTGATCAGCCCTGTTTTAAATATTACTGCGGTTACAAATCCTTCGCTTACGTTTCAGGTGGCTTATCAACTTTATACCGATCCCAGCGCCAGTCCAAATTTTTCGGACACGTTAAGAGTGGAAATCTCAACCGACTGCGGTATAACATGGACTAATTTATATAACAAATATTCCACACAACTTACCACCGTTACGCCAACATTCAGTACCGTTGAATTTGTTCCTGATGCATCCCAGTGGCGATTAGAAACAATTTCACTTACCCCTTATTCATCCGCGGCAAAGGCATTGATTAAATTCCGCCACCTGTCTAATTATGAGAATAACCTGTATGTGGATGACATTAACATTACAGGCGTAGTCGGAATAAACGATACGGATATGGACACCGGCATCCGTATTTATCCAAACCCTGCAAGCGGAAAATTCTGGGTATCCATCCCTTCGGGACAAGCATCAGGCATTGAGGTTTACAATGTGTTTGGAGAAAAAGTGTATTCCGAAAAAACCCTTACCCCGATAGTTATCGGGGCTAAATCCTTAATCCTTAATCTGGATTTGCCCAATGGCATTTATTTCCTGCGGGTTTCCGCACCTTCGGAACAGGAAAAAACAGGAATAGAAACCATTCATGCAAAAATTGTTATACAGTAGGACTTACGCAAACAATTAAAAATGGAACGCAGATGACGCAGATGATTATGATTTCCGATGATTTGATCTGCGTTTATCATAAAAAATCAGTGTTATCAGCGTTCTATTGATTTATCCTGCGAAAGTCCTATTTATATCATCCCTACGGGATTCTAAATCAAACAAACCAACATGAAACCAAAACAAAGCCCCTCTCTTATCTCCCCCAAACCACCCCTCTCTTATCTCCCCAAAGGGGAGAAGATTGGGCGTAAGAGGAGTACTTTCACGCGCAAACTCTCCCCCTTTGGGGGAGCCGGAGGGGGTCTGAGCTTTTTATTTATCTTTCTCCTCTATCTCTCCCCCTTTTGGGGAGTTGGAGGGGGGAATTGCTTCGCGCAATGGTCCACTAACCCTGCTGTGAACAATGCTATCTGCACAGCGGTTAATAATCAACAGAATCCTAGAATTGTTTCAGATGGCAGTGGAGGAGCCATTATTGCATGGAATGATCAAAGGCCGGGACCTAACTACGACATCTACGTGCAAAGAATAGATGCCTCTGGCGTTGTTATATGGACAGCCGATGGAGTGGCGGTCTGCACAAATGCTGCTGATAATTTTGATCTTGAACTTATTTCCGATGGCAGCGGAGGCGCCATTATTGCATGGAGGGATTTTAGAAACGTCAACACTGACATCTATGCGCGAAAAATAGATGCTACTGGCGCTGTTCAATGGACAGCCGATGGAGTGGCAATCAGCACGAATGTTTCTAATCAAAGCAATGTTCAACTTGTTTCCGATGGCAGCGGGGGGGCCATTATTGCGTGGTTAGATGACAGAAATGGCAATTATGACATTTATGCACAAAGAATAGACAACTTGGGCGCTGTTCTATGGGCAGCCGATGGAGTGGCAATCTGCACAGATGCCACTACTGATCAAAGTGCGCCTCAAATTGTTTCCGATGGCAGCGGAGGAGCCATTATTGTATGGGGTGATTTCAGAGGCGGTGTTGCAAAAATCTATGCGCAGAAAATAAATGCCGGTGTGGTTCAATGGGCAGCCGATGGACTGGCTGTAAGTACTGCCGGTGTTGAACTGAATCCTCAACCTGTTTCCGATGGCAGCGGAGGAGCTATTATTGTATGGCAGTATTTTTTTGGCAACAATTATCTGTATGCGCAAAGAATAAACGGCTCTGGCGCTAAACAATGGGCAGCCGCTGGAGTGGCAATCTGCACAGCGGTCAATGATCGAAAGAATGCCCAACTTGTTTCCGATGGCAGCAGTAACGGAGCCATTATTACCTGGCAGGATGATAGAAGCGCAATCGGTAACTGGGACATCTATGCTCAAAGAATAAATGCCGGTGCGGTTCAATGGACAGCCAATGGAGTGGCAATCTGCACAGCGGCTAATGTTCAGGAGTATCCTCAACTTGCTCCTGATGGCAGCAATGGCGCCATTATTACATGGCAGGATCTCAGAAGTGGTGGCGCTAACTATGACATCTATGCACAAAGAATAAATGCCGGTGCTGTTGGGTGGGCAGCCAATGGAGTAACTGTAAGTACAGCAGCTAATTATCAGGTTCTACCCCGAATCATAAATAACGCTTGCTCCTCTATTATTACATGGGAGGATTGGAGAAACGGAGGTAGTAATAGAAGTATTTACGCCCAGGCAATTGATTGCAATGGCGCTCCTCTCCCCATCGAACTCCTTTCTTTCTCTGCCAATTGCCAGGACGAAACAGCAGTACTGAACTGGGCAACCGCCAGCGAAACAAACAACAATTATTTTACTGTTGAGCGCTCTCTTTCTCCATCTCCTTCAGGAGAGGGATGGGCTGAGGTCGGCACAATAATAGGCGCAGGCAATTCCTCCACCATCCACAACTATGAATTTGTGGATGCCTTTCCCCCCTCTCTTGTGGAGAGGGGCGGGGGAGAGGTGTATTACCGCCTCAAACAAACCGACTATAACGGCAAGTATGAATATTACGGTCCCATATCCGTAAATTGCAATGCCGGGCAAACCATTGTTGTTTTGCCAACTATTTCCGCCAGCGGATATTTTACCATAACAGGATTATCGAAAAATTCAGAAGTAGAGGTGCATAATATGTTAGGTGAAAAAGTGACACGAAGTGTTATTCCGGGCGGAGCTATGAATCTTACATCCGATAGCTATCGGATGGATTTGAGTGCACAGCCCATCGGCATTTATTTCATCAACATCAAAGCTGAAAAAAGAGCTATTCACACAAAAGTGATTATACAAGGACACCTCTAATAACTCACGAATAATTCCATAACAAGAGTAGCTATGAAAAAAACAATCATCTTAATTACAGCAATTCTTCTTACTCCCTCATTTCAGAAAAGATGTGCTTCTTGTTCCGCCCAGGGCATGGGCGTCAATATTTCAGGCGCAATGGCCGATAGCTCAGCATTGTTAGATGCGGATGCCACAGGAATGAACCCGAAGAAAGGAATGCTCATTCCGCGCATGAACACAACAGAACGCAATGCCATTGTTTCGCCTGCACTTAGTTTGCTGATTTACAATACCGATTGCAATGTGTTTCAATCATGGGATGGTTCAAGGTGGTCATCCTTGTTATCCTATGTTCAGCTTCCGGGCGCTTTTCCCAATAATATAACATTCAATTACACCGGAAGCATTCAATCATGGACCGTTCCTGCCAATACCTGCTGGGTTAAAATAAAAGTTTGGGGAGCGGGTGGTGGTGGCGCATGTGTTACATTTAGTAATCCAACCCATCCGGCTGGTGGCGGTGCCGGGTATGCGGAGGCACTCGTCAAAGTTTTTCCTGGCGATGTTTTATCAATTTATACGGGAGGAAATGGCAGTGGTTGCGTTGGTACTCCAGCAGGGGGATGGGGATATGGAAGCGGGGGCAGTGGCGGCACCGGCACTAACAATGGTGGCGGTGGCGGAGGCGGCAGCGCTGTTTTATTAAATGGAAATGTCATTCTTGTTGCAGGTGGTGGTGGTGGCGGTGGCGGTACTGGTACCAATTCAAGTATCGCAGGAGGGTATGGTGGATCAGGAGGAGGAACCAATGGCGAAACATTATTCGGTGCGGGAGGAGTAGCCGGAGCAAGTACTAATACGAATGGAACAGCAGGGCAAAATCATCCAATCGCAGGTGGCGGTGGTGCTGGCGGTGGCGGTGGCGGACTGAACGGAGGAACAGGCGGTAGCTTAAATTCCAGTTTTGGCTCTAGTGCTGGCGGTGGCGGTGGCGGAAAAAATTTCAGCAATTACCTGAACGCATCCTATAAATTTAAATCGGGGATTGGAGTAATACCCGGCAATAGTACAGACCCTGATTTGTGTGCCGGATGCGCAGTTGGCGGAACGGCTGGAAGCAGCACGGGAGGCGGCAATGGCTTTATAAAAATTTATTACTGAGCGGCAAAACTATTTAACACGATTTTTAAAATTATGAAAACAACAAATTTATTTTTCGTTACAGTTCTTTTTGCAGTTACTTACTGCCTGCTGCCTGCTGTCTTTGTCACCCTGAGCGCAGTCGAAGGGTTTTCCCAGGGCACAGGCATCAACGCCACAGGCGCAGCACCCAATAGTTCGGCTTTGTTGGATGTGGATGCCGCGGGGATGAATCCTAAAAAAGGGGTACTCGTTCCGCGCATGAACACAACGGAGCGCAATGCCATTGTTTCGCCTGCGCTCAGTTTGCTTATTTATAATACCGATTGCAATGTGTTTCAATCATGGAGTGGCGCAAAGTGGATAACCTTGGCATCAACCGCACAACTTCCTGTCTCTTTTGCCAATAATATAACATTCAGTTACACGGGAAACATTCAATCATGGACCGTTCCTGCCAATACTTGCTGGGTTAAAATAAAAATCTGGGGAGCAGGAGGTGGAAAAGACCTGTTGTATTTTTCTGGTGGTGGTGGGTATGCAGAGGCATTTATCAAAGTTGTGGCTGGCGATGTTTTATCAATCTATGTGGGAGGAAAGGGCTATGGAAGCAGTGGAGGAAGTGCGGGTGGATGGGGGTTCGGCAGTGGCGGCAGTGGCGGTACCGGAACTTACAAAGGTGGCGGTGGCGGTGGCGGAAGTGCGGTTTTGTTAAATGGAAACGTAGTTCTTGTGGCTGGAGGAGGAGGTGGTGGCGGCAGCAACACGACCGCGAACACTGTCGGATATGGAGGTGGCGGTGGTGGTGGAAACGGTGGCACTGCGGCTTCAGGATTCGGAGCGGAAGGGTTGGGTGGTGCAAGTATGGATACCAGTGGCACAGCGGGACAAAATAACTCTGTGTCCGGAGGCGGTGGTGCTGGTGGTGGTGGCGGTGGATTAAACGGGGGAACGGGCGGGAACCTCGATAATCTATATTCTCCTCCCCGCAGTGGCGGAGGAGGCGGTGGTAACAGTTTTTCTAATTACGCGAATGCTTTATCTGCTCTTGTTCCAGGAAGTGGAAGTGGAGTATTACCCGGCAATAGCACAGATCCTGACCTGTGTGCCGGATGCGCAGTTGGAGGATCTTTGAGCGGCAATGGCTTTATAAAAATTTATTACTGAGCGGCAAAACTATTTAATACGATTTTTAAAATTATGAAAACAACAAATTTATTTTTCGTTACAGTTCTTTTTGCAGTTGCTTACTGCCTGCTACCTGCTGTTTTTTTCAGCCTGAGCGCAGTCGAAGGTTTTTCTCAAGGCACAGGCATCAACGCCACAGGCGCAGCACCCAATAGTTCGGCTTTGTTGGATGTGGATGCCGCGGGGATGAATCCTAAAAAAGGGGTACTCGT
>SCSP01000336.1 GCA_004297845.1 Bacteroidota bacterium
CCAAGGGAGAGCAGGATGCATTTATCATGCATATTGTCCTGCTGAGCCAGTTTACCTTGAGCGAGTCGAAGGGAAGCATTTGAACAAAAATGGTTATACTTGTATTTGATTTTTAAAAAATATAGGGCATTTTTGTTGGTTGCATACAGACCAAAAATCCGTGTGTTATTGGTTCAACTCCAGTAGATGCCACTCCCAAAAGTTTAAACTTTGAACACATGACTGTTATCGAACGATTTCTCCGTTACGTTCAGATCGATACTCAATCCGATCCCGAATCACTTACTTGCCCTTCCACCGAAAAGCAGAAGAGCCTGGGAAAAGTCCTTGTTGAAGAACTGCTTGCCATGGGCGTAAGCGATGCTCATCTGGACGAACATGGATATGTGTACGCAACGCTGCCATCAAACACAACAAAAAAAGTTCCGGTGATCTGCTTTTGCTCCCACATGGATACTTCTCCGGATTGCTCAGGGAAGGACGTGGAACCCATCGTACATAAAAATTACAACGGAAAAAATATTGTACTGCCAAAAACAACTGATGGTCAAAAAGTAATTCTTACTCCAAAAGACCATCCGGATCTGCTAAACCAACTAGGTAATGACATTATCACCGCAGACGGAACAACACTACTCGGAGCCGATAACAAAACAGGTGTGGCAGAGATCATGAATGCAGTTCATCATCTTATCAGAAATCCGGAATTAAAACACGGAGCGATCAGAATCCTTTTCACACCTGATGAAGAGATAGGCAGAGGCGTGGACAAAGCCGATATGAAAAAACTGGCTGCGGATTTCGGCTATACCATTGACGGAGAGTCCCGCGGACATATTGAGGACGAAACATTTTCTGCAGATGGAGTTACTATCACCATCAACGGATTCAGCACGCATCCCGGTTTTGCAAAAGGAAAGATGCAAAGTGCAATCAAAATCGCTTCAGAAATAATTGATACTCTTCCTAAAAAGAGACTTTCTCCGGAAACCACCGAAAAGAAAGAAGGATTTATTCATCCAACTTCGGTGAACGGAACTATTGAAAAAATGATTTTAAAGTTCATTATCCGGGATTTTTCAGAAAGCGGATTAAAAAAATATGAATCCTTTCTAAAGAATCACACAAAAAAGATTCTAAAAAAATACAAAAAATGTTCTTTTGAATTCCAAGTGCAGGAGCAATACAGGAATATGAAAAATATTCTAAAAAAACATCCACAGGTAGTTGAATATGCTCTGGAAGCAATAAACAGAAGCGGCATTAAAGCAATCCGATCCAGCATTCGTGGCGGAACAGACGGCTCACGCCTCTCCTACATGGGGCTTCCCTGCCCGAACATTTTTGCAGGTGAGCATGCCTTTCATTCAAAACAGGAATGGGTTTCGGTACAGGATATGCAAAAAGCAGTTGAGACGATTGTGAATCTCTGCACTATCTGGGAAGAGAAATCGTAATATTGCAGAATGCAATCCAAAAATTCACCTCCTTTTTCTCTTTTAAAATTACCTTTCACATGCAAGTAATTAAACCTCTTTTTTGTCTATTATTAACCACCTGCAATCAAATGGACTCAAATGATAAAATATGGAAAATGATCAATGAATCTACCTGGCTTCAAGAGGATAGCTTTGCTGGAAGTGGTTATACTTTTTATGAAAACAATAAAGGCGAAAAGCGATGCATTTATCAAATCTACGGAAGTGGAGTATATGCTGTTTCCCAATCTTTTTATAAAGTGACTATTGAAAAAGATACTCTAAAACTATTTGTTAACATAGCAACCTCACTTGAGGCTGAACCCGATTATCACTTGCAGGAAACTTTTGTTTTCAATGATTCTTGTTTGGAGACTGTAAAAGACAAAAAAAAATTAAAATTATTTTCTAAAATTCCAATAATATATGTTATTAGTCCCTCAGAGAATGGTGAAACAAGGCAAAATATAGAAGAAATTAAAAAAATGTCCATACGTTAGTGCTCAACAATCGTAACACTATAGAATGCAATCTAAAAATTCACGCCCTCTCTTATTATTTTACATTCTTGTAACTTACGTCCTTATTCAATTTGTATGGTGGAGTTATTTACTGATCAAGCAAAACAACGAAGTTTATCAACTAAAAAGTGAAATTAATCTTCTTCATCACGAAGATCCTCAGCTGGTAATTGAGAAAGGGAACGAGCTGGAGAAAAAACTTCATGGCAGATGGATGATGATTGCAGGCGAAGGGATGGTATTTGTCCTATTGATTGCCTTTGCATTCGTACGTGTGAGAAACACATTCAACAAGGAAGCAGAACTGGCAGCACAACAGAAGAATTTTCTACTGTCTGTTACGCATGAATTAAAATCCCCCATCGCCTCTGTAAAGCTCGCGCTGGAAACACTGCTGAAAAGAGATCTGGAAAAGGAAAAGCAAAAAGAGCTTTTGTCAAATGCCGCAGGCGATGCTGACCGGCTCAACAAGCTAGTAGAAAATATCTTGCTGGCCGCAAGAATTGACAACAGCGCCTTCGAACTTCATAGAGAAAATGTGAACCTTTCCGAATACATGGAAGAAGGAATGAAGCAGACCATTCGGCTGTTTAGTCCTGCTCAAAAAATTGTATTCGATATTCAGCCGAACATCCTGTTTAATATTGACAAAACCATTTTTCCTTCCATCATACTGAACCTGTTTGAGAATGCCGTGAAATATTCACCTGAAAATTCCATCATAAAGATCATTTTGAAAGAAGAAGGGAATGGCGTAGTTTTGTCGGTGAGTGATGAAGGCGTGGGAATACCGGAGGATGAAAAGCGAAAGATATTTGGAAAATTCTACCGGGTTGGCAGCGAAGAAATTCGCAAGACGAAGGGAACAGGATTGGGATTGTATATTGTAAAATACCTGGTGGAAAAACATAATGGGACTATTCTTGTAAAAGATAATTCTCCAAGAGGCAGTATATTTGAAGTAATCTTGAATGGATAACGTCATTGCGGGGAATCCCGATGGCTTGTGCATCGGGATGACGAAACCCACCATCGCAATGACGAGAAAATGAAAATAGGTCTATGAAAAAACTGATTTTGATAATACTTGATGGATGGGGAATTGGTGACGGTTCAAAAACAGACGCTATTGCTAATTCCAAAACTCCCTTCTATGACCACCTGCTTAAAACATATCCACATTCCCAACTGCTTACAAACGGAGAACATGTAGGATTGCCCGATGGACAAATGGGAAACTCCGAAGTGGGGCATCTGAACATCGGAGCCGGGAGGGTGGTGTATCAGGACCTGGTCAAGATTAACAAAGCAGTGCGTGAAAAGACCATAGATAACAATTCGATCCTTCTTGAATCTTTCCGTATCGCCAAACTTCCCTCCCCTTTTGGGGGAGGGACAGGGAGGGGGTTACATCTTATGGGCCTGCTCTCCCCCGGAGGAATTCATTCGCACGAGCAACACCTGTATAAACTCTGCAACCTGGCAAAGGAGCACGGGCTAAAGAATATTTTCATCCACGCCTTCATGGATGGACGCGACTGCGACCCCAAGAGCGGACTCAAACACATTATTAATTTAGAAAAACACCTCACTCCTAATCCCTCTCCCTCAGGAGAAGGGCAAAACAGCCGTCCTCGGATTGCAAGTGTAATCGGAAGATATTACGCCATGGACCGCGACAAACGCTGGGAAAGAATAAAATCCGCCTATGATCTGATAGTGAATGGCGCTGGAAAAAAATTCAAAACGGCTGAAGAAGCGGTTAAAAGTTCGTATGCCGAAAATGTTACCGATGAGTTCATAAAACCCTGCGTGATTGGTGAGGCCGCAATGATCAAAGAAGGCGATGTGGTGATCTGCTTCAACTTCCGTACCGACCGCTGCCGGGAGATAACCACCGTACTCACTCAGAAAGATTTCCCTGAGTTTGGAATGAAAACAATCCCGCTTCATTACGTGACCATGGCGCGCTACGATGACACATTCAAAAATGTGCATGTGATGTTTGAGAAGGATAATTTGAAAATGACTTTGGGGGAAGTCCTTAGCAAAGCCGGAAAAACACAGATGCGCATAGCCGAAACAGAAAAATACCCTCACGTTACGTTTTTCTTTTCAGGAGGCAGAGAAAAAGAGTTTGAAGGAGAAACACGCATTATGATCCCTTCGCAAAAAGTAGCAACGTATGACCTGAAACCGGAGATGAGCGCGGTGGAAGTAACGGAGAACCTCACCCCGACCCTCTCGAAAGGAGAGGGAGCGCCTGACTTTGTTTGTTTAAATTTTGCCAACCCCGACATGGTGGGCCATACCGGGAATTTTGCTGCCGTGCAAAAAGCCATTGAAACGACAGATGCCTGCAATCAAAAAGTGGTGGAGGCCGGGCTGGCCAGCGGATATTCCTTCCTCATCATTGCCGACCATGGCAACGCTGAATTTATGATCAACCCCGATGGCTCGCCCAATACAGCTCATACCACCAATCCGGTGCCTTGCATTCTGATAGATTCTGATTATAAAAAAATCTCCAACGGAAAATTAGCCGATCTCGCTCCTACGATCTTAAAAATTATTGGATTGGAAATTCCAAAGGAGATGAATGGGAAGGTTCTGATATAGGTTTTCCGGTTATTTTATTTTTATCTATTTTTGCTCTTTCCGTTATCCTTGCTGAGGCTAAAATACCGGCAGAATGAAAAAAACAATACACTATTTTATTTGTTTTTGTTGTGTCCTGATATTCATAAGTACAATTTCTTTTGCTCAACCTGCCTGCCCTTCCGTTTCTGTTACGCCCGGTAATGTGAGTATGTGCAGCGGATGCACTACGCTTACAGCCACTGTACAGGGAACAATGGCCACAAATTCTTATTCAGTTACAGCAATTTCTTATGCGCCTTTTTCTTATAATACCGGCACACCCATCCTGGTGAATGTGGATGATACGATGTCCTCTGTTATTTCCATGCCGTTCTGTTTTCAATTTTTTGGAAATACCTATTCCCAGTTAGTCATTGGTTCTAACGGAATAATCACATTTGATATAACCCAAGCAAATACCTATTGCAATTTCGATCTGACATTATCTGCCGGCATACCCGATCCCTTTCTTCTGGCAAACAGCATCATGGGTCCTCATCAGGATATCGACCCAACATTTCTGGGATCCATTTATTGGCAGGTTATTGGCGCTGCACCTTGCAGAGCGTTTGTTGTTTCGTATTATCAGGTTCCATATTATGGAGACTCAAACAGTGTATCCCCCGGTTCGTGCCCCAACCCCCTATTTGCCACCAGCCAGATTGTTCTTTATGAAACCACGAACATTATTGACATAAATATTCTAAATAAAGATGCTTGCGTTGGTTGGAACAGTGGATGGGGAATAGAAGGAATTCAAGACGCAACAGGAACCGTAGCCTATGTTGTTCCCGGAAGAAATAATACTGTTTGGACTGCAACGAATGATTCATATCGTTTCGTTCCAACAGGAGCGCCCCAATATGTTTTAACCTGGTATGCGCCACCCAATATTCCAATAGGAACCGCTCCCACTGTAAGTGTCTGCCCAACTGCAGCAACTACTTACACAGTTGCTGTTGTAAACAACACTTGCTCCGGGCCAATTACAGTTTCTGCAATGGCAACAGTTACTATTGGAGGCATTGCATCGTTGAATGTTTCTTCCACAGCAACTCCTTGCTCAGGAAGTACAGGAACGGCAACTGTCATTCCTGCAGGAGGATCTGCTCCTTATACATTTGCCTGGAATCCTGGCGGACAAACCACACAAACTGCCACAGGACTTTCTGCCGGCACTTACGCAGTAATTGTAACCGATGCTGCAGGATGTTCTTTATCCGGTACCGTTGTAATTACAAGCTCAGCTTCAATAGCTCTTTCCGGTCATTTTTCTACTAACGTAAATTGTTTTGGAAATAATACAGGAAGCGCCACGGTGAATGTTTCTAACGGCACACCCCCCTATACTTATTTATGGAGCAGCACTCCCGTTCAAACCACACAAAGCGCCACCGGACTTTCGGCAGGAAATTACACAGTGATTGTAACAGATGCCATGGGATGTTCTTTGCAGGACACCTTCCTGATATCTTCTCCTTCCGCTTTAGCCGGTTCTTTTTTATCTGTTGTACATGTGAGTTGTTTCGGAGGCAGCAACGGCAGCATCACTGCAAGCGCTTCCGGAGGAACATCTCCGTATACCTATTCATGGAATCCCTCTGCAGGCACATCCTCTGCTGCTACCGGCTTATCTTCCGGAAATTATACCTTGACTGTAACGGATTCTAACGGATGTATTTTATCTGACACCATCTCCATATCCTCTCCCCTGCCCTTATCCAACACTTTCTCCAATCTTGCCAATGTAGATTGCTTTGGAAATAATATCGGAAGCGCCATGGTGAATGTTTCGGGAGGAACACTGCAATATACTTATTCATGGAATACCATTCCGGTTCAGACAGCGCAAACCGTTACCGGATTATTTGCCGGAGTTTATTCTGTAACCATAACAGATGCTGCCGGATGTGCACGCACAGATACTGTGATGATCACATCTCCTACTACTTTGTCGCTTTTTTCGCCTGTCATTACCCATGTTGATTGTTTTGGGAACAGCAGCGGCATCGCGACTGTTACAGGAACCGGAGGAACTCCCGGCTATACGTATTCATGGAACCCGACAGCGCAAACCACACCCACCGCAACAGGATTACCGGCAGGAGTTTATACGGTGAGCATTACGGATAATAACGGGTGCATTGTTAAAACGCTTGTACAAGTTACCGAACCTTCACTGCTTACATCTTCAGTAAGCCAAATAAATATTCTATGCTTTGGAAACAACACGGGAACAGCGGCAGCGGCAGCGGCAGGAGGCACTCCTTCCTATACTTATCTCTGGAGTAACGGGCAACCCACTTCTTCGGCTACTGCGTTAACAGCAGGAAATTATTCGGTGATAATAACAGACGCTAACGGATGCACCGTTACAAATACAGTTACACTTATGCAGCCCGCAAGCCCTGTCAACGGTACTGTTTCGTCCGTAAGTATTTTATGCAACGGTGACAGCACAGGACAAGCGGCAGTGGCAGCAGCAGGGGGCAGTCCTCCCTATGCTTACCTTTGGAGCAATGGCCAGACGACTACAAACATTTCAAATCTGCTCGCGGGGTCATACACGATTACCTTTACCGATATGAACGGGTGCTCAAACAGTTTATCTGTAACCGTTACCCAGCCTCTGATCTTCACCTCTGTTATTTCTCCCGACACAGTTATTTGTCTGGGCGGATCCATAACACAAACTGTTACTCCATCGGGCGGCACGCAAGCATATACTTATTTGTGGATGCCGGGCGGGCAAGTAATGGCTGCAGTAATTGTGGCGCCCACCATCAATACTACTTATACGGTACAGGTAACGGATGCTAATGGATGCACAACTCCGATACTGAATACAACCGTAAATGTTATTCAAGCAAACCTGGCAAACATTACTGTTTCTCCCTCCACCCTTGTTTTCTATCCTGCAACTATATGCTTTACTGCCGATACCGGCTCCGGAATAAACAGCTGGAACTGGAACATGGGCGATAGCAGCGCTGCTGCCGGTGTCTCTTTCATTTGCCACGATTATTCCGGAGCAGGTGTTTACTGTGTTTCCCTATCGGTTACAAATAATATAGGATGTATAGATACTGCGGGAGTTTGTGTTTATGAAGTAGAAACCATTATTCCGAATGTGTTTTCTCCGAACGGAGACGGTGTCAATGATCTTTTTGTGATTGATGTAGTACTGGAAGGACTCACTTATTTTAACTGTGAAATCTTTGACCGATGGGGAATACCCATGGCATTGCTCGATAAACCTAAAGAAGGATGGGACGGACATACTGCTGCCGGAACGCTCGCCTCGCCCGGAACCTATTACTTCACCCTCTCCATTGCCTGGGGCGAACTCAGCGCTCAGAAAAAAGGGTTTCTGACTTTGCTGAGGTAGTTGCCCCACCCTTAAAGGGAGTTTCCTGTGTTCTCCCTTTATGACCGGAGTTCCTTATTGTGTCTTCAACATTTTCTTTGTTTTGTTAGCAGGGTTTTCTTTTGGGGGAAAACCCATGCCTTTTTTCATCAGTAAACTTTGAATATCGCATTTCTGGCAAAATGCATATTCGATTTTGCAAAGAGTACTATTCTCTTTGCGCCCGCAAACG
>SCSP01000337.1 GCA_004297845.1 Bacteroidota bacterium
TTGGAAGGACTTGGCCATACTTCCGCCCGGAGCGCCTCCGCGTTAAGCTGAGCCATGCCGGTTGCCGTGCAGCCGGGATCCACCGGAACAGTAAGAGTGCCTATGCCGGTGCAGCCGGCAGCATCAGTTACCGTTACGGAATAAGTGGTGGTAACGCTGGGAGCGGCCACTATATTAGCGCCCGTAGCTCCTGTGTTCCATGAATAGGTGGTGCCTCCGGAAGCGGAGATAAACACATTCTGACCTACACAAACTGTGCTGCTTGGATCGGAGGAAATAACCGCTGTTGCGGTACAACCATCCGGTGCATATTCCCAGAAATCACCAAGCGAAAATAAAGGTTTAGGATGACCCGTTATTATTATTGTTCCTGTAGGGACACAGTCGGCTCCGGAACCTATGTATCCTTTGTTGCCAATGGAGAATCCCACAGTTCCATATCTTCCTATGGCGGATCCAATATTAGTTTTTTGCAGCCATGTGTTTGTCCCCTGATCCCATTCCCAAAAATCATTAAAACAAGCTGAATTTACATCCCTTCCTCCTCCTATGTATCCTTTAGCGCCTATGGAAAATCCTACAGCATCCACCCTCAATCCACCCCCAAAGTCGGCTTTCTGCGTCCACACATCAGTTGTCTGATCCCATTCCCAGAAATCCTGCTTGTGTCCGAAACCCAGTCCCGTCCCGATATATCCTTTGCTGCCAATGGAGAATCCCACAGATCCATATCTTCCTCCCCCCCCGAAGCTTGCTTTCTGGGTCCATACATCGCTTGCCTGATCCCATTCCCAGAAATCCGAATAAAGATTGGGGATGATTCCTGTTCCGATATATCCTTTGGCGCCTATGGAAAATCCAACTGCGAAATATCTTGACGTTCCGGCAAAATCAGCTTTCTGCACCCAAATATTGGTGGTCTGATCCCATTCCCAAAAATCCTTCTCATAACTTAAAGCGGAAATAGTTATATCATTGCATCCAGTTCCTATATACCCTTTAGTACCAATGGAGAATCCCACAGCTCCATATCTTCCTCCCCCCCCGAAGTTTGCTTTCTGGGTCCATACATCGCTTGCCTGATCCCATTCCCAAAAATCTTTACTGGGGAATAAATTAAAAGACTCTATCCCTGCCCCAATATACCCTTTGTTGCCTATGGAAAAGCCGACAGCGTACATTCTGCTCAAAGCGGGTAAATTTGCCTTTGGGGTCCATGTATTAGTCTGTGAAAATGCCTCAAAAAGAGGAAGAGAAAAGAGGGTAGCGGTTAAAAGCTGCACAAGGGTAGATTTGTTATTCATTTTTTTGTTGATTTAGATTAGATTGCTGTTGTTGCGGTTCTTTGCTTAAATGCTAACATAAAGGTAGCATGACAGAGGTTCTTATGCAAATCATTAATCTTTTATTATTAAATTTCAAGATATACCTCACCCCCATCCCCTCTCCAAAGGAGAGGGGGGCAAAAGGATGTGAGTTTTGTGATACATCCGTAGTTTTTAGACACCTTAATGATTTTTTATTGATTTTTGTTGAAATTTTGATGTTTTGTGTTTCCTTGCTTGTAACTACTCAGCAAAGGTAATCAGGACTTACGCAGAATGATGCTAAAACCATTGATATTTTGAAAAATTTGACCATAAAGCGATTCAAATCATAATTTTTGCGTAAGTCATGGTAATAACTTTTTTTGTATTTTCATCCTTTCATTATTAGTGTTCATGATTGCATCCGAAGACCTGTTCGAGCTCATTAAATCGCTGAGTCAAACAGAAAAAAGATATTTCAAAAGGCATTGCTCCCTGAATATGCGGAGAGGAAAAAACAACTGCTTAGCCGTGTTTGACGCGGTTGAAAGCCAGCGGGAATACGATGAAGATAAGCTGAAAAACAAATTCCGGCATGAAAAGTTCATAACTCAGTTTCCGGTTTTAAAAAATTATCTGTACGAACAAATCCTGAAATCGCTTCGTTCTTACCACCGCAGCATTCATTCGGAAGTGAAGGATCTGATACGCAATGCCGAAATCCTGTATGAAAAAGGATTGTACAACAGAGCTAAGAAGTATGTTCTCAAAGCAAAAGAAATTGCCCGTGACCATGAAATGCAGTGGGCTTTGCTGGAGATTTCCAGAATATGGGAGATAAAGATGGCTAAAAAAAAACACGATATGCACTGGCTCAAAAAGATTATGGAAGAAAGTGGAAATGAGTTCGAGTTGCTGAAGAATACGGAATTATACAAAAACATTGAATTGAATATGTTCGTGCTTTATAATATACATGGGAAAGAAAGAAAGAAAGGTTATCTGGCTAAAATGCAAAAAATAATTGAGAGCAAGCCGATGCAGAACGATAAAACAGCTCTTACGTTTGACTCAAAACTTCGTTTCTACAATACGTATGTTTTATTCATGCATGGAAAAGGAGACACGGGACAGATGGATACTTATGCGAAAAAAATTATTGCTCTCTACCAGGCCCATCCGCATAAAATACAAACGGACCTTGCTTCCTATGTTGCATACCTGCATAATCTGTTCATTGCAACAATAAATGAAAAAAAATACAGTGAAGCCGCTGCCCATCTTGAAACAATGAAAAGAGAATTTCTTCTTTCAAAAAACCGCTCACAAAAAATAAATCATTTTTATTACTACTACTCCCCTTTGTTGGTTTATTATAATTTGACCGGGCAATTCGCAAGCGCCATACAGTGTATCGTTTCTTTCAAAAAACAATTGGAAGAATCTGAAAGTGCCATGAATATGCTTGAAAAAACAGTTCTTTTTGCAAATATTTCCGTTTCCTATTTCGGATCCGGTCAATACAAAAACTGCATCCACTGGCTTAATCGGTTAAGAGACGAAGTTTCATTAACTATCCGCCCTGATTTTGAGAGTTTTCTCCGCTTATTTTATATTATTGTTCATTATGAAGTCGGCAATATGGATTTACTCATTCCCCTTATTCAATCCTTTTATCGCTATCTGAAGAAAAAAGAACAACTGTATAAATTTGAAACCGTCATTATTCATTTCTTCCGCAATGAACTTCCGGAAACCGACAATCAAAAAGAACGGATACAGGCATTTCAAAAACTGAGGAATAAATTACTGCCTCTTGCAAAAGATGAATACGAAAAAAATGTTTTTGAGTATTTTGACTATATCAGTTGGTTAGAAAGTAAAATAGAAAATAAATCGTTTGCGGAGGTGGTGAGGGAGAAAGCGAAGCAGTATGCTTAAGCAAGTTTAACTTTGCTGATTACAAGTTCTTTTATTTTTTCAGCAATAATGAGATATTCTTTTGCTTCTTCCACAGAAGGAGAAATAAAATCGGGATACCTTGCATCCACAGCAAATGTGTTCAAGTTTTTGAAATCAAGTTGTGAAAAATCAGCATCCATAGCAGCGCATTTATTCTGAAGAAGGCGGATGTTATGTGTTTTTTCGAAATCAACCTCTTTGTAAACCAAAAATGCTTTCAGGTATTTTTCTACTGCCTGCTGGCAGTGAAAACATGCGACATCAAGAATTAAAGGACGGATTTCAATAAGCGATTTTGCAGCAATAATATCATGGTCAGCTTTCTCGAACCATTGCCCGATATACTCTCTGTAATCATCCGTCATAGTAAAACTCCTTCTTTAACTGCCCAGCGAACCACATGCCCGGGTAATTTTTTTTTCTTATTTACCTCTTCTTCGCTATCAAGCAATATATCAAATGGGGCATGTATTGCATCAACCAATGCGTTACAAATTTTTGAACGCCAATTAATCTTTTCAAGTGGCGGAAATGATTCATTAGTAATAACGAGTAAATCATAATCGCTGCCCCGCTTTTCTTCCCCGCGTGCATACGAACCAAATAGTAAAATTTTTGCGTCAGGAATGAATGAATGCACTATTGATTTTATTTTATTTGCAACTACTGTGTTCATTGTTATGCAAAGATAGTTTTTTTTATATCAATTAAATTGAAGGCAAAATTCAAAACCGCCCGTTTGCGAAAATAGTTAGAGAGAAATCTGAATAATTTACAAATATTCCACTGCTTTTTCCAATTTTATTCCGCGAGAACCTTTTATCAGAATTAAAGAAGGGTTGATGCTAAGCGGCTCCGACTTCAACCTATTTACAAGTTCGTCCGAATTCTTAAATAAAAGCGGGCTGAGAGAATTTTTTTTGATCTCCGACATGGCTTTTGAAAAGACACTCCCCACAAGAATTATATTCTGAATTTTTTTTTCTATTAACAACTGAAGGATATTTTTGTGCTCCTGTAGCTCATAGTCTCCCAATTCGAGCATATCACCAAGTATGAGCCACTTGTTTTCTCCTTCCATCTCATAAAAATTCTCGATGGCAGCGCTCATACTGCTGGGATTGGCGTTGTAGGCATCCAAAACGAGTCTGTTCTTTGAGGTTTGAATCATCTGCGAACGGTTATTGGAGGGTATATATTCCTCTATCGCTTCTTTTATTTTTTTTGTTTCCACTCCAAAATATTTTCCGATGCAAATTGATGCAGTGAGGTTTTCAAAATTATACTTTCCTATCAGATGAGAAGCAATAACCTCGTTATCGTATTTTATTTTTAAGAAGGGGTTTGCCTCTGCAAGCTGGCAGCAGCAAAAATTCTTTTCAGCTCCGGTAGCTGTCGGGGTTCCATACGTTATTTGCTCAATGTCCGCAGCATTCTCAAGCAACAACGCATCTGCTGAATTAATGAAAACCTTTCCCTTTTTCTGACGGAGGAACCGGTACATCTCCGTTTTTGCTTTCACAATCGCTTCAAAACTGCCGAACTCTCCTACATGCGCTTTGCCGATGTTTGTAATGATTCCGTAATCCGGCTGTGCCATTTCGCAGAGCATCGCAATTTCTCCCAGGTGATTTGCGCCTATTTCAATAATGGCAATTTCAATATCAGAAGTGATTGAAAGGATTGTGAGCGGCACTCCTATATGATTGTTGAGATTACCGGCAGTGGCCAAGACCTTATACTTTTTTGATAAAATTTTTTTAACAAATTCTTTTGTGGTGGTTTTGCCGTTGCTTCCTGTAATCGCAATGAAAGGAATTTTCAGCTGGCTGCGATGATATTTGGCAAGCTCCTGCAGAGAGGCAAGGCAGTCCTTGACAAGGATGTAAAGCCCCTGAGCTTTGCCCGAGGGGGGGCGATAGTATTCTTCCTCATCAACCACAACGCAGCTGCATCCCTGCTTCAGCGCAGATTCTGCAAACCGGTTGCCATTGAAGATATCGCCTTTAAGGGCGAAGAAGATTATTCCTGCAGAAGCTTTCCGGCTATCGGTAGTTACAACAGGTGATTCCCTGAATAAAGAATACAATGCGGAAATATCGGGGAATCTCATACTGGGTAAGTGTATGTAAACTACTAAATAAACAAAAAAAATCCCGCTGCAAAAAAATGCGGCAGGATTTTTTTATAGATGAAATATATCCGTTATCTTTTTTTCGTGCCAAGACCCTGAGGAGATCGGAAGAGC
>SCSP01000338.1 GCA_004297845.1 Bacteroidota bacterium
GTAGTATCTGAAATGGTGAATGTATAAGAAACAGTGGTGCGCAGATCAGTCATGCTTCCGGTCTTTTTATCTTCCAAAATAATGCACGAACTCATCGGGAGCATTAAAATACTGTCGCGTGAAATGGTATAAGTAACAACACCGGAACCAGCGGGTATGGTAAGGCGAAGAGGAATAGTTACATCGGAAGTAAGATCAGGCAAACTGTTGATGCAGTAATTCAATGAATTCATCACGGAAGAAAGATTAGAATAATAACCCGACAGTTTCCACCCATCGTACTGGCTGTCAAAATTATTGCTGGCGCCCGGCAGGAAGCGGATGAATATTTCATCATCGGGATATGCGTTTGTGCTTGCAGTAAGTTTAAGGCTGTTAAATAAGGTGTTTGTATTTAAAGGAACCGGGAAATCTTTGAAAGCAATCGGGATTTGACTGGTGTTTGGACTTTTTGCAACTTTCAAATAATTAGGATTTTGTGTTTCTGCTTTACACAATTCCCTTACTGTAAGTGCAGGCGCCCCGGTTGCTTGTACCCAGTAGGCCTGCTGAGAAGCAATGTATCGCGTGCCTCCATTCACGGGAGCCCCCGTGGCATAACTCGCATAACTGCCGGTGGCAGCATTCCATATATAAATTGTACCGCCAATGTTTGTTTTGGTCCAGTGAGTTGCATCACTTAACGCATCCCAGTCAATAGCGGAAGGATAGGGATTGGAAACAACATTCCATCCGTCATCAGAAGGGAGACCGTAATCATTGTAAGTCAGAGAAGCGGATTTGGCTTGTTGGTAGGGAGCACCGGTTACAGCAAACGTAACAGGAGTCGCATCCAGATAAACCCAATATCCTTTTCCGTCCAAAATGTCGTCTGTAATATTGCCGGCAGACACATATCCATTATCAGAGGTGCCGGCAACAGCTTCATTGTAGGTGTAAACAGAGGGGGTGGTGCAAGTGGTAGAACAACCTCCCGTGCAGTCACCGGGATTGCAAGTGGCTCCGGTAAATCCGGTCATGGGGAAAAAAGTCATCCAGTTTGACAACTTTTGCCCGCTCACAGCGGAACAAAGAAATCTCCAGTCGGTGAGGGGACTGAGAGCCGATCCGGAATATCGTTGCATGGTAATATTTCCTGTTACAGCGGATCCGGCAGGTATCGCTGCAATACTTGCTGTTCCGGCAGCGGTTGATAAAAGAGTAAAGGTTTGTCCGGTGGTGGTGAGTGTTCCCGCACCAATGGTACACACGCCTGTCAGGTTTACACTTCCCGTTAGAGAGGCTCCGGCAGAATTATTGAGTTGAAGATTGATAAATGAAAAAGCAGGAATGCTTTGAGCAAGAGTTCCGTTAAAATTAACGGTGCTTCCGGTAATTGTATAGATATTAGTACCGGGAGTAAATGTTGTTGCGATGCCGATGGTTCCTGCGGCCGCCAATACTCTTCCACCGGTACTGGAAGAAGTTAAGTTTCCAAAATTTATGGCAGGAACATCCTGACTTCCCGTTCCGTTAAAATTAACAGTAGAGGTTGCCTGCAAGGTGGTTGTACCAAAGCCGGTTGGCATTGCTGAAGTAGTGCCTGATAGAACAAAAGTTGCTCCATTATTTACCTGAAAAGTTTTTGCTGCATTACCAACTATTGCAAATCCTCCGTTATTCAATGTGCCTGTCTGCACCGTAATATTTCCCGTTACATTGGTGGCATTAACGGCTGCGGCTAAGGTAGCCCCGGTTCCACCGGTGCAATTAATTAGAATATCGTTATAAAGCGCTGTTGCCGGCATAGGAACACTTTGATTGCCTGTGCCGTTAAAATTTATAGTGCTACCCACTACTGTATAAACATTTGTACCCGGAGTAAAAGTTGTAAAAACACCTATGGTTCCAGCGGCTGCAAGTGTTCTTGCGCCCGTGTTGGAAGAAGTTAGGTTACCATAATTTGCAGCATCAATCGTTTGACCTCCATTGCCGTTAAAATCAACCGTAGAAGTTGCCTGCAAAACGGGTGTGCCGGCACCGGAAAAACCGGTTGGCATTCCGGAACTTCCGGTTAATCTGAAAGTGGCCCCGTTATTTACCTGAAAAGTTTTTCCTGCATTCCCGGCTATTGCGAAACCGCCATTATTTAAAGTACCCGATTGAACCGTGATATTGCCTGCTACCAATGTAGAAGTAACAGCCGATCCAAGTGATGCTCCTGTACCGCCTGTGCAGTTAACTTGAATATCATTATACGTTACCGTAGTGCGGGCACCAAAAGGAATAGTTTGATTACCAGTACCGTTAAAATTAATGGTGCTTGTTCCAACAACATACGTGTTTGTACCCGACAAAGTTAGCGTTCCAAAAATATTAATTGTTGGACTATTTGCGAATGTTTTTGTACCAGACCCACCAATTGTCAATACATCATAACTACTACTACCAGGTAATCCAGGTATAGTTTGAGCACCTGTTGAATTAAACTGAATAGTAGCTCCAGTACAAACGACAGTAGTAGCTCCAGAAGGATCAAAACAAGTAATGCTGTTGTTTTTAATCTGAACTGTTCCTGATTGAAATGTTTTTGTTCCAGCACCTGAAAATTTCAGTTTTCCATAGGTGGTAGTCAATACACTTTGAGCACCTGATCCGAAATAGTCAACCGTACTATTTGCAAGAATAGAAATTTGCCCTCCGGCACTCATGTCAAAATCAACCCCAATTTTAAGAGTGGATGTGCTGTTTAAAGTTATATTATTTGCTGTTAAATCCCCATCATTTATAATAACACTACCTCTTATACTTAAAACAGAAGTACCTCCTAACGATACAGATGGAGAACCAGTTCCACCAGCAACGTCTGTAATATTCAAATCACCTCCAGAAGCTCCATTATCCACATTAAGTGTAACACCAGTATTTAAAGCCAGTGCGGCATTATCACCATCAACGAGCTCTCTTACAGTTAAACTATTAAAATTAACTCCAGGGCTTGCAGCAACAGTAATAGTCACAGAACTGCCTTCCACATAAACATCATCTCCGGCAACCGGGGTACATCCGCAGGAAAGGCCTCCGGAAGTAGCTGACCAATTACCTGCATTGCCCCAAACACCATCACCACCAACTATAGAATAGATATTTGCTGAATAACCTTGTTTGCTTAGAAGGAAACAAAATAAAAATGGCAAAAGAAGAAGTTTTGCTTTCCCTTTTCCTGATAAATACCGGAGGTTCATAACTTTATTTGTAAGGGTTAATGCATTCAACATGATAAAATTATTTTGAATGAGTGGATATTATGTGCTTGTGTACGCAGAAAATTGAATAAGGTTACTTTTATTTTACCATCAAGTTGTTGTATTAGCTCATTATCATCAGAATAAAAATCTCTATCGCGCTTAAAGTTAATTGAATACATCTTTTTGTCGGTCGGTTTTATCAATATTGCTTTCATGTTACGAAGGTACGAAAAAAACTTTTATTAGCTTTTCACCCTGTTTTGCCGGTTTATTTCATTAATATAACAAGCCGTAACAAGAATCATCATTAATATAGGAGATTGGGCCATTCCCATCACGGTTCTGATGAAGGGATAAACAATCTTAAAAGTGAAGAAACCATAGCCAAATGCAGCAGATAGGAACGCGACAACAAACAGCATAGCATAGCAGTATATTGCAATCAGGATGTACTTCTTTTCGTTAAAAAGAACATATAAAAATGCACCTGTAAGTAACAGATACAACAAACTGAACAAACCGGTTAATACCCACTTCAGAAGCAAAAGCCTCTCTCCTGCATCGGCACCGGATTCAATAAACCGATTGATGGAAACAAAAATATAATCCCTCAGGAAACCAAGACAAATAGTAATTATTATAAGTACACCGATCAGAACTCTTTTCTTCATCTGTTAGGATCGGGAGGGCTTTTTAACAGATGAATATTTGTTTACCCAGAATAACCACATCAAAAATATACATATATAGATAATGATGGTGAACGTATACGTATGGTTAAATTCAGTCCATGAATACGAATAGGTTTCAATGATGGCGAGAACAGTCACCCGCAAGACATTCATGAGATGTATCAAAAATATTCCGACAGGAATAAAAATAATTTTAGATATGCTTTTCCCGGGAAAAGCAAAAATGAAAATACTGAATAAGGCAAAAAGCGAGATTCCATTGCAACTATCGCCAATGAACAGTCCCGGTGTTCCTGTAATTCTTAGTGTCCTGTCACCGGTAATTTCAGTGGCGTACCCCAAGCATCCTAAAATTATCCTGCTCAAGGCAATAGTATTATCTATTATAATCTTATCCACCCATTGCATCGGGTGAATCCACCATTCGTACAACGCAAACCATGTGATATAAAGGAAAAACCCAACAGCAAGAAATCTTATTATCGGTTCATTCCATAACTTCTTCATAGAGAGGAAAAGGATAGGGTATAGAGCTACGAGGGTATGGAGACATAGGGATGGTGTTTACCATATTTCCCTTATTTCCTCTATGCCTTTTTCCTGAGGTCGTAAAACTTTTTACCTCCAAGCGCAACACCGGCAACGATCAGCAAACTGATCCCTCCATCAAGCGGAATAGTGCAGGGAGGGGGCCAACATGGTGGAGGACCGGGAGGACCGGGAGGACCTGCGGCAATACAATTTAACGCAGAAAGAATCAAGATCGCTGTTATAATAAGGATCGGAGATATTTTTTTCAACATGAGGATATTCGGTTTACAGGCAAAGTTAAAAAAATACTAAACCAAAATGTTAAAAAAATATAAACAACATTTGGCGATGCCGGTACCTGCTTGCGGGCAGGTAAATTACATTACTTTTGCGCTCCAGAAAGGGAATGGGATATAGAGGTATAAATTTTTCTATATCATTCCTTCCTTCTTCACCTTTAACCTCCTGATGGCATCCATTTCCGATATTGATAAAAGCAAATTACCCCGCCATGTTGCTGTCATCATGGATGGCAACGGGCGCTGGGCGAAGCAAAAAGGCGAACACAGAATATTCGGTCATCAACAGGGTGTTGCCTCTGTTAAAGAGGTAACGGAAGCGGCCGCAGAACTTGGTATTCATTATCTGACCTTATACGCTTTTTCCACTGAAAACTGGAACCGGCCTAAAGAAGAGGTGGACGCGTTAATGGAACTGCTTGTGGGTACCATCCACAAAGAAGTAGCTGCACTCAACAAGAATAGCATCCGCCTTCAAGCTATAGGAAACCTAAAGTCACTGCCGAAAAATTGCTACACCGAATTGATGGATGCAATTCAACAAACATCAAAAAACGACAGGCTCATGCTTATACTCGCCCTTAGCTACAGTTCTAAATGGGAAATTATTGATTCCGTAAAACAGATTGCTGAGAAGGTAAAGAGAAATGAAATCTCCGTAGATAAAATTGACGATGCCGTTTTCTCATCACATCTTTGCACAAAAGGGATTCCGGATCCGGAACTGCTGATCCGCACAAGCGGAGAACAGCGCGTAAGTAATTTCCTGCTATGGCAGATCGCGTATGCGGAACTGTATTTCACAGAAACACTCTGGCCGGATTTCCGCAAAGAAAATTTCTTTGATGCCCTGCTTGATTATCAGAATCGGGAAAGAAGGTTCGGGAAGACCAGCGAGCAATTGGGAAATACAGGTATAAAGATATAGGGTATAAGGCGAATGAAATGTTTGTGCACTAATGACGTTACGACTATTTAAATACAGGAAAAGAATTGTGAAAAAAACATTTGCATGGCTTCTGGCTTCCGGATTCTGGCTTCTGGCTTCTGCTTCCTACTCGCAGCAGGTAATTACCTCCGATACTCTTTTACTGGACCCCTCCAATCCCATTGAATACGAGTTAGCTCCAGTAACTATCAGCGGAGCCGGTTCGCTCGACAACAGCGTACTGCTTTCCATCAGCGGATTATATGCAGGTGATAAAATAAAAATACCCGGAGAAGCTATTTCCAATGCGATTAAAAACCTTTGGAAGGAAGGATTTTTTGAAGATGTAAAAATTGTTGCTACAAAAACAATTGGCAAAGTAATCTTCCTTGAAATACAGGTAAAAGAGCGCCCGCGGC
>SCSP01000339.1 GCA_004297845.1 Bacteroidota bacterium
CCTGAGCTTAACGGATAAAAGCTACCCTGGGGATAACAGGCTTATCGCATCCAAGCGTTCACAGCGACGATGCGGTTTGGCACCTTATGAATCAATCATTGGGGCGCCTTTGGAGAAATCCAAAAAGTCTGGTTATTTCGAAAGAATGCATTTAGAGAATGCATTGGAATGATAAAATTTACTAGTTAAAATCGGTGGACGCCATATCCTGAACAAATATGGTCAATACCGAGGTTCTGCAAAGCAGAATGATCTTTAAAAAGATTGAAAGATCCTGCTGGCAGTACCGTATCGACTTCTATGTTTAGTTAATATAGACATAGGGATCCCGATAAAATCGGGATAAAAGACTAGCCCCTTCGCGAAGAAGGCTAACAGTCTACGGTCTACCGTCTACGGCATTTGCTGTAGTCAGTAGTCGGAGAGCTGTAGTCATGCGAGCAGGGGTGAAGGTATAGTCAGATCCTCTTGGTAACAGGAGGGCGCATTCTGTTCTTCATTGAAGAACTGAATCGCGATGTCGGCTCATCGCATCCTGGGGGTGGAGAAGCTCCCAAGGGTCGGGCTGTTCGCCCGTTAAAGCGGTACGCGAGCTGGGTTCAGAACGTCGTAAGACAGTTCGGTCTCTATCCAGGACAACCGATTGAGATTTGAGGAGATTCGCCCCTAGTACGAGAGGACTGGGATGAGGAAACCCCTGGTGTGCCAGTTGTTCTTACAAGAGCATCGCTGGGTAACTATGTTTCCAACGGATAACCGCTGAAAGCATCTAAGTGGGAAGCCGTCTCCAAGATTAGATCTCTCTTGTGCTCTGCACAAGAACTGTTAACAAGTAACAGGTAACAAGTAACAAAAAGGAATTCTTATTCTTAAGTTACAAGTTACAGGTTACAAGTTAATTGTTCTCGCGCAGGGCGCGAGTTAAACCCCTTGTAGATTACGAGGTTGATAGGCAGGCAGTGGAAGAGCCGCGAGGCTTTAAGCTTACCTGTACTAATGGTTGAACGAGTAGATTTATCCCGCACCAATTTGGTGTCGGGATTTAAAAATTATATTTCTCCTCACGTGTCAGAGAGTCAATGTACATTGATTTTTGAAGAAAGTAATTCTCTGGTAATTGGAGCGGCATGGTACCATCTTTTCCCATTCCGAACAGAGTAATGAAACGTGCCAGCGCTTACGATACTTTTCGCCTGTTGCGAAAGGGACAATAGGTCATTGCCAGGGGATTTCTTTCTTCAAAGTCTTTTTCTCCTCACTGTATCGTTGTCATGCTGAATTTTTTTCAGCATCTCCCATTTTAAAAATTATTATTTATATTTTCTGCAGACTACCGCAAAAAAGGATAATTCCTTAGGTTCAAAGCTAATCAACACCCGGTGTTGTTTTGTATCTGAACCTAAGGATTTTAAATTTATTTACGCACGAAGATTTAACGCACTTTGTTTAATGCTCTCACATTATTTAAAGAAGCGGTGGGGATTTCTTTCTTCTGGGTGGGATTTCTCCTACCCAAAGTGGAAAAAAGCAACATGCCTATTGAACAATGTTGCATTCATTCATAACTACAGTACCAAGGGACATATCTCCCATTTTTCCAGATATAGTGAGTCTGGTGCAAAACTCCCGTTAGGTTGTCTTAGCAATGTCAAAGAACTTGAGCATGTAACAAATTAAGGTCAGATAAGCCTGTTTGGCAAAAGAGAGAATTCCCCTCACTTCCTCTTTTCCCAAATGATAAACCCTTTTAAGCATTGAGAAAACTCTTTCAACAGCAGTTCTCCTGTTGTAAATACTTTTCTTTAAGCTTCTGCCTTTTGCTTTTAATTGAAAGTTTTTAGTCGCTCCTGCCCAGGAATAATTTTTACCCCGTTTGTGTTTCTTGATTGGTATCCCTGCTTTAGCTGAGAAAGCCTTTACGATAAAGTCAACAATTTCCGAATCATCATAACCTTTATCAGCCAGAACAAAGCCTGATTGCTTAAGCCAGCTTTTCGCTCTTTTTAACAATGGTATTGCCAGAGTATTATCACTTGCCAAACCATTCGTAACAGTCAGAGCAATAGGAAATTTTGTTTCACAATCAATTAAAAGATGAAGCTTGAATCCATAAGCTTCTTTGAAACCGTTCCATCCCTCACTTCCTTCTTCTTGTCTACCTGAGAATGTAGCAACAAAACTTGAATCTATGGCAACATATTTACCTTTAATCAATCTCTTTTGATAGGCTTTTTTAACTAAAAACAGGAAAAACTTTTCGTAAACCTTACGGATTAAAAAGTAGGTATTTGCCCGAACCAGAGTTGAATGAGAGATTCCTCCCATTTCCGCAATAGTTCTGAAGCTCCAATTGGTTACTTTTCTCATCAAAAGAAGAGAAAACAAAAATTCCTTGTCATATCCCGGTCTTCCGCCAATAAATTTTTCAACCTTGGTTTTCCTGCAAAGCTTGGCAACAAACGGATATGAATTATGAAAAAGATACTGGACTTTATGCGGTAATTTTGGTACAAAAGTCATGGCAGCTCACACCTCCTTCTGGAGTCAGATAGATTAATCTAACAACATATCTATCGTGTCAGCTGCTATTTAGTTTGTCAAACCAAGAAGAAACGAGTTTTGCACCACGCTGGATATAGTTACTGATTGACCGTTAGATAACGCTATTAATTGAGACTTTTGAGATTTGTCTGCAAAATAACAGGCTATCGTTGTCCCAAAATAATACTGGTCACTATTTGGGTTAAGAGATAAATAGTAATTTCCGGTTATATCATCGCTTATATTTTTAATAACTGCGGTTGTCTGTACTATTTTCCCGCTATATTTATCCTGTGCCGCCAGTTTATTCTTATCATATTCTCCAACCAAAACAGTTGGATCTACCACAATTGGTGTTGGTTTTACCTCAGTAGCGCTCTGAGCCGTTGAGCTCGATGAGCTATTAGAGTTGGTTGTACTTTTGCTTCCACCAATTGTTCCTATAATTATGAAGAATAAGATAATAGCCAATATGCCGGTTAGGATTTTATGACGTTTAAACCAGCTTTTCTTCTTTTCAGTTTCCATTATTTCACCTCCCTTCGTTGTAGAGCTTACTTCAGATAATATAGCTATTCGGCAAGCAAATCAAGCAACAAATCTACTATCTGTGTGTTGCACGATCGTACTAATCCTTGAAAATAGAAGTATGTTAAGTAGGCAAAGATTTACCGAAATTGTAGGGAGCAATGTAAAGAAAATTAGAACGCAAAAGGGGATGACTCAGGATGAACTTTCTGCTCGGTGCGGATT
>SCSP01000037.1 GCA_004297845.1 Bacteroidota bacterium
TGGCAAATATAGAAAAAAAATCAGATACAGAGGAATTTTAATGAATCCCGGAAATCGATAAAAACGTAATGAAAATGGAGATGTTTGTTTCAAAATGAGATGTTTTCAAACCACAAGAAACAACTTACTCCTTGATCACTTTCTTCATCACCGAACTACCATCCGGCTTACTGATTTTCAGAAAGTATATTCCGCTGGGCTGTGCGCTCAAGTTGATCTGTTGATGTGCAGATCTGCTGATCTGCTGATGAACACAGTCTCCTAGTACATTGTAAACTTCAATCTTGGTTTCACCCGTACTTCTAACCTCAATCTGAACATTACTTTTAGTAGGATTTGGATAAATACTTACATTGTTCTGCCATGTGTTTTCTGCAATGCCTGTGCATGCGCCTGCCACCAATGTATCATAGGCAGTGCTTTGGCAAGTCAATGCATCGGTAGTAGTAACAGAATAAATTCCGGGCTGCCCCACTTTTATGGATTGTGTGGTGGCACCGGTTGACCAGGCATAAGAACTGGCAATGTTCATGGCCGAAAGTGTGATAGAATCTCCCGGACAGATATAATTATAAGGGGTTGCAACAATCTGATTCATCTGAGCGATCTGCGTAACGAAAATAAAATTAGGGCTCGCGTTACTGGTATCGGCAAGGTTGCTTGTAAGTACACGTACTTTATAGATTCCAAAATTTGTACCTGCAGGAATAGTGGAAAGAATGAAACCGAGATTAAAAGCTATAGAGCCGATGTTTACGGGTGTATTGAACGCTCCTCCGTTGCTTGAGAGTTGGGCAGTAAATACATTTCCGAAATTATAATTACCGCCTGTAACTGTAAAACGTACGATCAGGTTACCTCCTGCACAGGTAGAAGTTTGAAGCACACTATCGCAGGTAATGGTAGGTGTTAAAACCGGAGTTGGATCGGGAAATTTCTGTGCAAATGAAAATAAACTTGCAAAGAGAAAGGTGATCACTGAAAACAATTTATTAATAACAGACATGTCGTTTGAATTTAAATTGATACTTGTTTAAAAACCATACAATATTTAATCAGATTCAGAGTTAAAAATACAAAAATATTCCGACATGCCTGAGTGGGATTTTGCCTACTTTTGAAACTCCGCCTATTGGCGGAAAAGCCAAAGAAAAAAATCTATGAACCCAACTCTCCAACGAATTTCCAGCCTGTTAATTTTATCTTTTTATTTCGCCTGTACTTACTCACAGGACAAAGACCTCATCCAGTTTTCAGGGGTGATCGTGGAGAGCGACAGCTTACGTCCGGTTCCCTTCACCAGAGTTATCATCAAGGGTTCCGGAAGAGGAACCCTTGCCGATTATTCCGGATACTTCTCCTTTGTAGCGCAAAAAAAAGACACTATCATTTTTTCTGCCATGGGATACAGAAGGGCACAGTATATCATACCGGATACCCTTTCAGGGAATAAATACTCATTGATTCAGACATTGAACATGGATACCATTATGCTGGCCACCGCTGTAATCTACCAATGGCTGACTCCTGAAGAATTCAAGAAGGTTTTTCTGATCGCTAATGTTTATGTTACTGACCTTGATCGTGCTAAGAAAAATCTTGAGCGGGAAGAAATGAAAGAAAAATTCGAAACCATGCCAATGGACGGAAACATGAATTACAAATCAAGCATGCAGCAATACCAGAGCAAATTATATTGGGCAGGACAATACCCTCAGAATAATCTGCTGAATCCTTTCGCCTGGGCTCAATTTGTGAAAATGTGGAGGGAAGGAAAACTGAAAATAAAGGGAGGGAATGAGAAGAAAGAATAGCCCATCCTAACCTTCCCAAAGGGAAGGAACGAAGACAAATACATGGGCACTAAAAGAATATTGCGATTTGCAGTTTGTATTTACCTCCTGTCCCTTCCCTTTGGGAAGGGACAGGGATGGGCTCAGTCCACTATCTACGGCACCCTCACAGACAAAGAAGGGAAAGCGATAGCTGACGCAAAAATCTCCATAGCTAAGACTAAATTTTCTACCGCCAGCAACGAGAAAGGATATTATGAGTTGAATATTCCATCAGACTCAACGGTAACCATTGAGTACTCACATGTAAGTTTTGGGATACGATTAAAAAACGTGAAGACAGCTAAAGGTGCAAGAGAAAAAGCAGATATCGCCATTGACGCTGTAACCTCTCTTGACACAGTTGTAATTGAAGACAAAGACATACGCCCGGTTTTTATTCAACCCATTCCGATAAAAGACATTTTTGTCCAAACCGGAGCCTCGCAGGATTTTAATGTGATCATCTTCACGCAACTGGGTGTTCAGCAAAGCAACGAACTTAGTTCCTCCTACTCTGTGCGCGGAGGGAATTTTGACGAAAATCTTGTTTACGTGAACGACATTGAAGTGTACCGTCCTTTCCTCACGCATAGCGGGCAGCAGGAAGGATTAAGCTTTGTGAATTCAGATTTAGTTTCATCCATTAATTTTTCCTCCGGAGGTTTTGAAGCCCGTTACGGGGATAAAATGTCTTCGGTGCTGGATATTCGCTACGCAAAGCCGCGGGAATTTTCCGGAAGCATTGCAGGAGGATTGCTTGGAGGATCTGTACATCTGGAAGGAGCGTCTGCTGACAAACGTTTCACTTACTTATTGGGCGCTCGTCAGAAATCAAATTCATATCTCCTCCACGCGCTCGACACAAAGGGAGATTACAAGCCCTTGTTTTACGATGTGCAGTCGTACCTCACCTACAATCACACCGATGAATGGGAGCATGACATTCTCGTGAACATTGCCAGAAACAAGTACAGGGTGATCCCTGAAAGCCGGAAATCATCCTTTGGAACCGTTAACCAGGCGCTTCAACTGAATGTTTATTTTGATGGTCAAGAAGTAGACGATTATCAGACATTTATGGGTGCTTATACGAACGTCTACCGTCCTCACGGAAAAGACTTAACGCTGAAACTGATCACATCCGCTTTTCAAACACAGGAAAGCGAAACATTTGACTTGTTAGGACAATATTATTTAGACGAGCTGGAAAACGATTTCGGCAATGACAACTTCGGGCAGTCATCCTACAGCCTTGGTACCGGAGGATTTTTAAATCATGCCCGGAATTATTTAGACGCTACGGTTTACAACGCAGAGCATAAGGGGAATAAATTATGGAAGGACAAAAACCGCCAGCTATGGTGGGGGCTGAAGTATCAGCACGAAATTATCAATGACAAACTCAGCGAGTGGACGATGGTGGACTCTGCAGGATATTCATTGCCGAACAACCCTGATTCTGCCGGCTATGTGAATCCCGGTGCTCAGCCTTATGAGTATATGGAGGTGAATGAGGTGATTAAAACGAATAATACTCTTTCCACTAACCGATATTCAACCTATGTGCAGCATGCGTGGAACTGGGAAGTGCCCCCCAAAAGGAACACAAGAGATACCTCCGCACCGATCCCCCCTTCGGGGGATTGGGGCTCTGGATTTACTCTTACTGCTGGCGTACGTGCAAACTACTGGGAACTGAACAAACAATTGCTTATTAGCCCCCGCGCAACACTTGCTTTCAAACCAAACTGGAAACGGGATGTGTTGTTCAAAGCTTCTTCAGGTTATTATTATCAACCTCCCTTTTACAGGGAGTTGCGCGACTTCGATGGTACTCTTCATACCGATCTGAAAGCACAGCAATCCATTCACTTTGTTGTGGGAACAGACATCAACTACAAAGCCTGGAGGCGTCCCTTCAAATTCATCTCCGAAATCTATTACAAGCGCTTAGACAATCTTATTCCATACGAAGTGGACAACGTGCGCCTGCGCTATTATGCTGAGAACAGCGCAAAAGGTTATGCCACAGGTATTGACATGAAGGTGAACGGGGAATTTGTAAAAGGTATTGATTCATGGGCAAGTATGTCCATCATGAAAACAATGGAAGACATCAAAACCGATTATTACCACCTCTATCTGAACAGCGATGGAGACACCATCATTCCGGGCTATACGAGCAATTATATTGTTACTGACAGCATCCGCGTTGAGCCGGGCTATATCCCCCGCCCTACCGACCAGCGCGTTACCTTCGGATTATTTTTTCAGGATTACCTGCCCAAGCTTCCCCGGTGCAAAATGCATTTAAACCTTCTCTTCGGAACAGGATTGCCTTTTGGACCCCCCACTTTTGAGCGATACAAAGATGTTTTGAAAATGCCGCCATACCGCAGGGTGGACATAGGGTTTTCCTATGAAGTTTTTGCCCTCCGCCCTAGAGGGAGTACAGATGCTCCTCTTCTCCCTTCAGGGACGGGGCAACGCAGGTTATTTAAATCCATCTGGTTCTCCCTCGAAATCTTCAATCTCCTTGCCGTGAACAATGTCGTCTCGCATCTCTGGGTGCGGGATGTAAATGGAAGGCAATACGCAGTACCGAATTATCTTTCCAACCGCCTGCTGAATGCGAGGGTAATGGTGAAGTTCTGATGAAAAAGAAAATTCCTTTCCAATTTATTCTTGACTATCTGCACCCTCTTGACATTACGATCAAACCTATGTTCGGCTGCCATGCCATTTATGCCGGAGGAAAAATACTTTTGATCGCACGGAAAAAAGAAGATCATAAAGATGCAAACGGAGTTTGGATAGCTACCGGAAAAGAGCATCATGAAAGTTTAAGAAAAGAACTTCCGGGCATGCATTCAGTTTACGTCCTCAGCAATGGCAAAAGCGAAACCGGATGGCAGATGATCCATGAAGATGCGGATGATTTTGAGGAAGCGGTAACGAGGGTTTGTGAGTTAATTTTGAAAGGAGATGATCGCATTGGCAAAATACCCAAGTCCCGAAAGAAGAAAAAGGTATAGGGTATAAGGTATAGAGGAATAGGGAAACAGCCTTTAAGTTCAGCCTTATACCACAGGGCTGTTGAATTCTATGTGAATGTCTATGTATCTATGTGTCTATGTGGTAAAAAATTCCTCACCACATAGGAACATAGTTCACATAGGGAAAACACACAGTTTGGCATACTGGAAAAGGGTTTAGAATTCAACAGCCCTGCCGGGTGTATAACAAAACTCACTTTTATCGCCTCACCCCTGCCCCTCTCCTCAGGAGAGGGGTTGTGAGTTTTGTTATACACCCGCCCTGCCTTATACTATATCCATATACCCTATACCTTATACCTTTGCATCACATGTACAACGTAGAAACCATAAAACATTTAACAAAACTCATTCGCGGAGACGATGCCTCCCGTGCCTGGCTTCAGAAAAATAAATTCCCCGAACTGATCCTGCTCCACTACGCCATTGATGGCAATGACCAGGCACTCATCGAACTCACCAGAAAAAAACATGTCAAACTGGTTGCGTTTGTTCATGCCGTTCTGGACGATAAGCGCGCTTTCAACTGGCTGGCGGAGAGTAAAAATTTCATTTGGGCAGCAACCGTGAGGGTTACCTATAAAGATAGCAATGCCGAAGCCTGGCTCATGCGAAATAATCTATCGCACTATATGGAACTGGGCAGGGCAATTCGGAAAAAAGAAGAAGATGAAGCACCGGATGATGTTTTTGGTCTGATGAAAAAATTTATTAATATCTTTAAAAGCGGCCCCTACCCTAAAGGGTGAACGGCAAACCGCCTCCCTCCCTTCAGGGACGGGGCAAAACAGATGATCAACGCTGAAATAATTTCCATAGGTGACGAGATTCTCATCGGGCAGATCACGAACACCAATGCCCAGTGGATGGCGCAGCAATTGAATCTTATCGGGATTTCTGTAATCCGGCTCACTACTGTTGGCGATAACCGCGAAGATATGCTCAACGCTTTTTCTGAAGCACAACTACGAGCAAGCATCATTCTCATCACGGGAGGACTTGGACCGACCAGCGATGATATCACCAAGCCCGTTCTATGCGAGTTCTTTAATGCAAAACTTATTTTCAAAGAAGAAATATTCAAAGAAGTAAAAGAACTGTTTTCCTCCCGCAACATTCCTATGCCTGAATCAAACCGCGGTCAGGCCGAAGTGCCGGAAAATTGCGTGCCGATAAAAAATAAAAACGGGACAGCACCCGGGATGTGGTTTGACACTCCAATCCCCGGCCGAGCTTCGCTCCCAACTTTCGCTGAAGCTCAGTTGTCCAAAGGGGAGAGAGCCAGAGCACCATCTTCTCCCCCTTCGGGGGGGACGGTCTTTGTTTCCCTTCCTGGCGTTCCTTACGAAATGAAAGCCATGATGGAAGATTTTGTTATTCCGGAGCTGAAAAAAAGATATCAAAAAACATTTATCGTACACAAAACGGTTCACACGCAAGGAGTCGGAGAATCCACACTTGCAGAAAAAATTAAAAAATGGGAAGATTCACTTTCCGAAAAAGGAATAAAGCTCGCCTATCTCCCATCTCCCGGACAAGTAAAACTACGTCTATCTTCTACAGGAAGCAATCAGAACATGATTACAAACGCGATTGACGAAAAAATAAAGGAATTAAGAAGCATTATTCCCGAATGCATTTTCGCCATTGAAGAGTATGGAAAAGAAGCGGAGACCCTCGAAAAAATAATTGGTGATATTCTCAGAGCTAAAAAGAAAACCATTGCAGTTGCAGAAAGCTGCACAGGAGGTTACATAGGTCATCTCATTACGAGCATTTCCGGAAGCTCGGATTATTTCAATGGCGGTATCATAGCTTACGCGAATGAGATAAAAATGAATGTTCTGAAAGTGGATGAGAAAACACTGAATACGCATGGTTCCGTTAGCAAGGAAGTAGCCGAACA
>SCSP01000340.1 GCA_004297845.1 Bacteroidota bacterium
TTCAGGATTCAGGATTTTATCAGCATACACTTTTTCTCCAAACACATTATACAAATCCAAGTTATAAATCCCTAATCCTAAATCCCCAATCCTAAATTCTCCGATGGAAGGATTAGGCCAAATATTTACCTGCATCACATCTTCCGTAAACTGCGAGATACCAGTTGCCGTGCAGTTTGAATCCACCGGAACGGTAAGAGTTCCTATGCCGGTGCATCCCGCGGCATCGGTTACCGTTACGGAATAGGTGGTGGTAATGCTGGGAGCAACCACTATGTTCGCGCCCGCAGCGCCTGTGTTCCATGAATAGGTTGTGCCGCCTGAAGCGGAGATAAACACATTTTGCCCAACACAAACCGTGCTGCTTGGGTCGGAGGAAATACTCGCAGTGACGGCACAGGCCGTTGAATCGGGGGTGTATTCCCATAAATCACTAAGCGACTTATTTTTATTGTGACCTCCTGTTGGCGACCAATAGCCCAGCCCTGTACTTATATATCCATTATTTCCAATGGAAAATGCAACAGCATCATGCCTATATCCTCCCGGAAAATCTGCCTTCTGTGTCCAGATATTGGTTGCCTGATTCCATTCCCAAATATCCTGTGTGCCCCATCCACTAACGCTAGAGCCGTCCGTTCCCGTTCCAATATACCCTTTGTTGCCAATGGAAAAACCAATAGCGCCTTCTCTTGCTGTTCCGCCAAAATCTGATTTTTGGGTCCATACATCGTTTGCCTGATCCCATTCCCAAAAATCCCGTGATAATGTCCCCATGGCACCTTTTCGTCCTGTCCCGGTGTATCCTTTATTGCCAATGGAAAAACCAACACCACTGTATGTTGATTTTCCGCCATAGTTAGCCTTCTGCGTCCATACATCAGTCGACTGGTTCCACTCCCAGAAATCATTAAAAAATTGATTTGAGTTTGTGTTCTCTCCTGTTCCTATATACCCTCTTGTTCCTATTGAAAACCCAACGGCTTCGGATCTTCCAATCCCGCCAAAATCCGCTTTTTTCGTCCATAAATTTGTTGCCTGGTCATATTCCCAAAAATCCTGTTTGTAACCATTATCAAATCCTGTTCCGATATACCCCTTGCTGCCTACGGAAAATCCCACAGCGCCACTTCTTTTCCCGCCTCCAAAATCCGCTTTCTGCGTCCAGGTATCCGTTGCCTGATCCCACTCCCAGAAATCCTGCATTCGCGTACCGGTCCATCCTGTCCCAACATATCCTTTAGCGCCTATGGAAAACCCAACTGTAGAATATCTTCCTTTGGCAGGAAACATTGTTTTCTGTACCCATGTGTTCTGCGAAAACGCATCACAAAGAGGGAGGAAAAAAAGGATCAGCCAAAGGATTGATCCCATTTTTGAGTGAATTGCCGTGAACTGCGCGGAAGTAGATTTGTTTTTCATGTTGCGGGTTGGTTTAGCCACGAATTGCACAAATTATCACTGATTATAACATTGAAAGTTCGTGCAATTCGTGGCGGTTTATTGTTATTGATACACTGTTTTTGAAAAGACTTGTTTTGCCGGCATTATAAATTATTTCTGTATGATGATTTTTTTATTGATTATCGCAGCGCCTTCTCCGCCTATGGCGGATATCCGCAGAAAATAAACGCCATCGGGTAAATCAAGATTCAGGATTTTGGATTTAGGATTCAGGATTTTATCAGAATGTACTTTCTCGCCTGTTACATTATACAAATCCAAATTATAAATCCCTAATCCTGAATCCTTAATCGTAAATTCCCCGTTAGAAGGATTGGGCCATACCTCCGCTTGAGGGGCGTCTGCGTTAAACTGAGAAATGCCGGTAGCTGTACAGCCAAGATTCACCGGAACGGTAATAGTACCTATGCCGGTGCATCCCGCGGCATCGGTTACCATTACGGAATACGTAGTGGTAACATTGGGAGCAGCCACCATGTTTGCACCCGTAACACCTGTATTCCATGAATACGTTGTGCCTCCGGAAGCGGAGATAAACACATTCTGTCCTACACAAACAGTGCTGCTTGGATCGGAAGAAATGACGGCAGTGACTGAACAAGCGGTAGAGTCTGAAAATTCCCAGAAACCGGTTGAAAGACTATCCTTAACGAAGGCCAAACTTCCCGTTCCTATATATCCTTTATTGCCAATGGAGAAACCAACTGCGCCCCGCATTGGTCCACCGCCATAATTCGGCATTTGTGTCCATGTATTGCTTGCCTGATCCCATTGCCAAAAACTCTGTAGAGGATCTCCATTCTTATCAGATCCGGTGCCTATGTATCCCTTATTAGCGATAGAAAATCCTACCGCCAAAAATCTTCCAACTCCTGGAAAATTAGCTTTTTGTGTCCATGTGTTCGATAATTGGTTCCATTCCCAAAAATCACTTATGGTACCAGAAGATGAAGTTGAAGTTTTACCCCACCCTGTTCCTATGTATCCTCTGCTGCCTATGGAAAATCCAACTGCATACGCTGTTTTCCATAATGAGGCATACCCGGCCTTTTGTGTCCAGATATCTGTGGACTGATCATATTCCCAAAAATCTTGTGTTCCGTTTCCGGTGCCATCATATCCCGTTCCAATATATCCTTTTGTACCGATGGAAAAGCCAACTGCGCCTTTTCTTATCCCTCCTCCAACGTCTGCCTTTTGTGCCCAAATATTTGTGGCCGGATTATATTCCCAAAAATCATTCTTATAATTTCCTCCATATGTGGGACCGGCCCCGGTACCTACATATCCTTTAGTACCAATGGAAAAACCAACTGCATATGCTACTGCTCCTCCTCCATAATCTGCTTTTTGTGTCCATACATTTGTAGCCTGATCCCATTCCCAAAAATCAGCTACGAGGTACGAGGTCGTATAAGTCGTCTGATCGTACCCTGTGCCGATATATCCTTTGTTACCTATGGAAAAGCCTACGGCATGCACTCTGCCAAGAGCAGATAAATTTGCTTTCGGGGTCCATGTGTTTTGTGAAAACGCATCACAAAGAGGAAGGAAAAAGATTGTCAGCCAAAGGATTGACCCCATTTTTGTGTGAATTGCAGTAAACTGCGCGGAAGTAGATTTGTTTTTCATTTTTTTATTGTTTTTCTATTGTTTATACTCGATTACATTTGTTGTATCCTGTTTTATTTCCTTATTCAAATATCAGCATGATTTTATCGGCATACTAACCATTCTTTTGTCTATCTTTACTACTTCATCAATGAATTTCTAACTAAAATGAAAGCTTATATAATACTATTATGCAGATAATCAATGAACAGGGCACTTTATTTTTACATATTCAGGGACCTGTAACATACATAGAATAACTTAAAATGAAAGCATCGGACAACCTGCATCTGCTCATTAAAACACTCACAAAGCCGGAGAAGCGGTATTTTAAGTTATTCTCCTCCATTTATTCCGGAGATAAATTCTACCTGTATTTATTTGATGAGATATCAAAACAGGAAAAATATGACGAGGAAAAAATCCTTAGCCGGCTGGGAAAGAAGAAGGACACTTCCTGGTTTTCAATCGCGAAAAGCCGCCTTTATAATCTGATATTAAAAAGCATGGAGAATCGTCATACTACAAAATTTTCAGAAGTTAAAAACTGCTTACACCGCGTAAATTTTTTGTATGACAAAGGCCTGTACGAACAATGCGGCAGGGAACTGCATAAGGCAAGAAAAATAGCGTCAGAATATGAGATGCATACTTCAATGCTTGAAATAGGCCACTGGGATACCCGATTGGCCATGCAAAAAAAAGATTCAAAAGATATTGACACAATAAATAAAGAAAGGATCAGGCAATTAAATTTTCTGCGTAATACGGAGTCATTCCGGCAGTTAGATTCTGAAATATATAATAAAGTGCGTTTGTATGGAATAGCAAGAAATAAAAAAGACATGGCAGCCATTGAAAAAATGATTAAGCATCCGCTGCTGAATCAAGAATCCAATGCCAAAACATTTGAAGCAAAATTAATGTATTACGATTGTTACGTCTATTATTGGTGGATGAAGGGAGATTATGAAAAGGCATACGGTTTTTCCAGGAAATCCATTTATCTCTTTGCCTCGAATTACAAAAAAGACAATCAATTCGTCACAAGATATATAGGCCGTTTACATAACTTGTTGCTGATTGCGGCCAACATAAAAAGAAATGATGACGCGCATGATTATAT
>SCSP01000038.1 GCA_004297845.1 Bacteroidota bacterium
TTACCTGCGTTCCAACCTTGCCGGGCTTCATTTATTTTGGGTGGACAGTATCGTATCGGTCCTTGACCGGGCCATCCTGATCACCATCAGTTGCTTTCTACTTTGGGGAAATGTGATGGGAAGGGAACTTGACATCATGGACTATGTGTACGCCCAGACGATTTCTTATGGCACCACCGCCATTATTGCTTTTTTCATTGTGTTCAGCAAAACGCAGTTTGCAAAGTTCAAATTAAGCAGGGCTTTTACCCTGATGATCTTTAAAAAGAGTTTCCCGTTCGCTGTACTGGGTATGCTTATGGCGTGTTATAACCGTTTAGATACAGTGATGGTGGAGCGCATGCTGCCGAATGGAGCGGAACAAGCGGGAATCTATGCACAGGGCTTCCGGCTTTTGGATGCTGCCAACATGATCTCGGTTCTTTTTGCAGGCCTGTTGCTGCCGATCTTCGCACGCATGCTGAAGTTCAGGGAACCGGTGGAAGCGCTGGTGAAAACTGCATTTGTGCTTCTCATCACACCGGGCATCATGGTTGCGGTTGGGTGCTGGTTCTACTCAACCGAATTAATGACACTCCTCTACAAAGAGCATATTAAGGAAGCTGCGGTCATTTTTCCGATACTCATGTCTTGTTTCGTAGCGACCTCCACTACGTATATTTTCGGAACGCTGCTCACAGCCAATGGAAATCTCCGCGAGCTCAACCTGATGGCGGCATGCGGCATCCTGATAAATGTTACCATGAATTTATTTTTGATTCCCCGCTTCGAAGCCGCAGGATCAGCGGTTTCAAGTTTGACAACGCAATTTTTGACAGCGCTGATACAGGTACTGATCGCACAAAGCGTTTTTAAATTCAAGATCAACTACGGGTTGCTTCTTTCACTGGCTGTATTTATTCTGGGTGTAATATTGATAAATTATTTTTCACTGAAAATACACCACAATTTATTTGGGGAAACTTACCGGTGGATGGTTAATTTTGCCGTTATGATTGCAGCCTCCGGTATATGGGCTTTTGCGATTCGATTGCTGAATATCAAATCCATGGTCAGAATTTTGAAATACAGATGATGCGTTTCCTTATTCGTTTCATTTTTTTTCCTTTTTACAAACGCGATCAGGTGATGGTCTCATCTCATCAGGGGAGTTCTTTGTTCCGGGAGAACATAAGAAGACAATTTTCAAAGAACCGACTGGGTGTTTTCTCCCTCCGCTTTCTTTATGGTTTTATCATGGTTGCTTTACTGGCCGATTTTCTGGCAAATGAAAAGCCGCTTATTGCAAAGTATCAGGGCAGCCTTTATTTTCCTGTGCTCCGTTCTTACGCGGTCAATCTGGGCTGGGCGCAGTGGCAAAAAGATTTCCAGCATGTTGAATGGGCAAAAATTCCTTACGAGTGGTCTGTTTTTCCTCCCGTCCCTTACCTCCCGCAAAATATGGACCGGAACAATGTACATTCAGTAAGCCCGTTTGGAGAACAGAATTTATTATCGCTGAGATGGAGGCACTGGTTTGGGACGGATGAACTGGGAAGAGATATTTTATCGGGAATGATACACGGTACGCGTATCGCATTAACTGTGGGATTAGTTTCGATGGGTATTGCGTCCCTCTTTGGAATTTTTATTGGGGCAGTCTCAGGTTATTTTGGTGATGAACGGCTGAAACTATCCAGGGCAAGCGTTTTTATGAATGTTTTGTTCTTTGTGATGGGTTTTTTCTGGGCATTCATTGCACGTTCCTATGAGATTAGCGATGCGCTTGCAATTTCCTTCGGAAAATTTTTCTTGCAGATATTATTTTCTGTTTTGCTGATGGTCGGAGCCCTGCTGGCCGGCAACCTATTGGCCCTTCCCCTCAAACTCATTCCAATTCTTAAAAAAAGAATTGCTATACCTGTCGACCTCATCATTTCACGTTTTATAGAGGTAATGATCTCAGTCCCGGTACTTTTCCTGATCATTTCCATCTCTGCCATAGTCGCACACCCTTCCATTTATATTGTAATGACGATCATCGGGCTTACCTCCTGGACCGGCATTGCCCGCTTCATCCGCGCAGAAATGCTTCGGATACGTTCACTGGAATACATTGAAGCAGCCCGTGCCCTGGGCTATTCCGAAGGAAGAGTAATCCTTCGCCATGCTATTCCAAACGCACTCTCGCCTGTTCTTATCACCATCGCTTTTGGGATTGCGGCAGCGATAATGATAGAATCAACTCTCTCTTTTTTGGGTGTGGGAGTTTCTCCCGAAACAGTAACCTGGGGTTCGCTGCTTGCGGAAGCTCGTCAATCTCCTTCAGCCTGGTGGCTGGCCATACTGCCTGGAACAGCAATTTTTGTAACGGTTACCATTTTCAATCTGATAGGAGAAGCACTTACAGACGCGCTGGACCCGAAGCTTAAAAAGTAAGATGTAAGAGCCTGTTCATAATCTTTTTCTACCACCATCTATTCCCCTGAGACCTGACAGGTTTTGAAAACCTGTCAGGTCTGATACTGCTGTCGGGGGGCATGCTCAAAAGATTATGAACAGGCTCTAAGAAGGCAGAAGGAAAACCGGATATAGTTCCTTCAATATTCTCAGCCAATAAACGCTTTCTCTTGCTGCTTTCTGTCTTCTTACTTTACATGTTAATATGGAGTCCGTCAAATGCCAGGTGAATATTTTCCGGAAGTTCATCCTCCACTTCCTCATGCAAGCCAATCTGGTGGCTCATGTGAATGAGGTAGGCGGTTTTTGGTTTAAGCTCGTTTATCTGTGCAACGGCTTCATCTAATGTAAAGTGAGAAGGATGTGCTTCGTTACGGAGTGCATTCAGCACCAATACCTCCGACCCGATTATTTTTTTCTTTTCTGTTTCTGAAATTGAATTTGCATCCGTGATGTACGTGAAGTTTCCAATACGAAACCCAAACACATCCAGGTGCATGTGTTTGACAAGAATGGGCGTGAATGTTACTCCTTCAATTGTAAAGGGCTTGTTCTCTATTGTGTGAAGATTAATTTCCGGAATTCCGGGATATTGGTTTTCGTTGAAAATATAGCCAAACTGGTTTTTAATTCCTTCCTGAACGGTTTCGCTGGCATACAGATTAATCTTTTTCTTCATGATAAAGTTGAACGCGCGTATGTCATCTAATCCTGCTACATGATCGCGGTGATCGTGGGTGTAAATTACGGCATTAATCCTGTCAACTCTTTCCCGCAGCATCTGCTGCCGGAAATCGGGACCTGTATCGATCACAAAACGCTTGACCCCCGACCCCTGAAGGAGAGAATCAATGTTTTTTCTCTGCGATGCAGGGCTGTTTACTCCTTTTAGGGACATGGCTGCAGGCGCTGCTACTTCAATCATTACAGACGACCGCAATCTCTTATCCTTCGGATTCAGCGAATCACATACCCTGCATTTGCATCCAATAATGGGAACTCCTTGAGAAGTACCAGTGCCGAGGAAGGTGATCTTCATTGAGCAAAGATTAAGAGAAGTTTACTTTTCGTCCTTTGATGCCCATGGCAGGCGTTTTTCTGCCACAGACCTTGAGATTGTCATGCTGATATTTGATCAGGTTTTCAACTGTTTACTGCTTCTACCGTTTTTATTTCTGGAACCGCGTTTTTTATGGCCTCTTCTACTCCGGCTTTCATGGTGATGTGGCTGATGGAGCATCCCTGACAAGCTCCATGCAATTTCACTCTTACAATATTATCATCGGTAACTTCCACCAAGGAGATATCGCCTCCGTCTGCTTTCAAAAAAGGGCGCACTTGTTCCAAAGCATACTCAATTTTTGATATTATGTTGCTGTCTTTCATTTATGCAAGTATAAAAGGTATGCCCTTTTTCTTTTCTTGTTTTTGTGCATTTGCGATAGCTACTTGTTGCACAATTTGATTTACCATTTCCATAAGGGCAGCAGACTGCGGTGTGTTTTCCTGGAGGATAGCAGGTCTTCCTGCATCTCCGGATTCGCGGATGCTTTGAACGATAGGGATCTGTCCGAGAAGTGGAACGCCAATTTCTGCGGCAAGATTTTTCGCTCCATCTTTTCCGAAGATGTAAAGTTTTGGCCCCTGAGCTACGCTCGCAACCTGCGGTTGTCCCCGAAGGGGGGAATTATCAGGTGCAGGTTCTCCCCCTTCGGGGGAGTTAGCGGGGGCTACAAAATAGCTCATGTTCTCCACAATTCCAAGCACCGGAACATTGATTGCCGGCATACGGAACATACCCACCGCTTTACGTGCATCGGCTAAAGCAACAGTTTGAGGGGTGCTCACAACCACCGCACCGGTAACCGGAACCTGCTGTACAAAGGAAAGATGAATATCGCCCGTGCCGGGAGGCAGGTCAACGATCATGTAATCCAACTCTCCCCATTCCGCATCTGAAAATAACTGCATGAGTGCTCGTGATGCCATGGGTCCGCGCCATGGCACTGCCTGATCAGCGCCTGCAAAAAATCCGATGGAGAGGAGTTTCACTCCGTAGCTTTCTATCGGAACCATTTTATCCACCCCATTTATTTTTTGAATCATTGGCTTTGCATCCATCACATCAAACATGATGGTTTGGGAAGGGCCATAAATATCCGCATCTACCAAGCCCACTTTTGCTCCGAGTTTTGCAAGGCCGGCAGCAAGGTTGGCTGCGATAGTGGATTTTCCTACTCCTCCTTTTCCGGAACCGACAGCAATTACGTTTTTTACATGAGGGAGAATTGCACCTGCATCTGTTCTGCGGGAACTGGTATCCGCATCCATTTTCACTTTCACGTTTGCATCTTTATCCACAAAATGTATCACCGCATTTACCGATGCTTTGTGGATTAAATCTTTCATCGGACAGGCAGGGGTGGTGAGCATTACGGTGAAAGAAACATTTTTGCCTTCCACCACCAGATCACGCACCATGCCGAGGGTAACGATATCCTTTTTCAAGTCCGGATCGTCTACATTGCGGAGGGCATCAAGGATTTTTTCTTTTGTAATCATATCACATAAATGTACCAAATTTATTTGTTCGATCTTCCATTTACAACCTGCCAAATGGTCATTCACCGTTCCTGCCGCCTGCATAAAAGCATAGCCGATAGTTGAACACATAACAAAAATAAGAAATAAAGAGAAATCTTTTCGTAAATTTGTCCCAATCGAATGAACCCTTTCGGGAAGGGGATTCTTTTGGAACAATATGAACTCGCCTGAAATAAAACAATTTATCCGCGAAAACAGTTTGCTATCAATTGCCTACTTGGTGTTTTTCCATTGACACCCCACCAGATGATCATCCACCATTCCCACCGCCTGCATGAATGCGTAACAGATCGTGGAGCCGCGGAATTTGAAACCCCGCTTGCCCATATCCTCGCTCATCGCATCGCTGATTTTTGTTTTTGCAGGAAGGTCTTTAAGTGTTTTCGGTTTATTGATGATGATTTTCCGGCCGGTGAAACTCCAGACGTATTTATCAAATGAACCGAACTCCTGTTGTATCTGTAGGAAACATTTCGCGTTATTGATGGCCGCTTGTATTTTAAGGCGGTTGCGGATGATGCCTGCATTTTTCATCAGGGAATTGAACTTTTTCCGGTCAAATTTGGAAACTTTTTTTGCATCGAAGTTAGAAAATGCTTTGCGGAAGTTCTCGCGCTTGTGCAGCACCGTTCTCCAGCTCAGTCCGGCCTGAAAACTTTCAAGAATCAAAAACTCAAAAAGCCTGCGGTCATCGTGCAAGGGCTTTCCCCACTCTGTGTCGTGGTATTTGATCATCAGGGGGTCGGAACCGGGCCAGGGACAGCGGTTTATCATATCAACAACTTCCAATTACGCGAATGTACAAATCTTATTACGGGGAACATTTAGTTGTGAATTGTTGCGACATACACATACATCCAAGAAAAAAAGAGGAAAATCCGTAGATTTTCCTCTTTCAATAAATATTAAACCGATACGTGTTTTACTTACCTAATTGTATAAACGCATGAATTATTCCCGGAACCCATCCTAAGAGAGACCATAAGAAACAATATAATGTTGGTTTCTTCCATCCGGTGTGAATTCCTACTGCAAGAAAAGGAATAAAAAATGCCAGGATATATAATCCAACTCCGGCTTTTTGAGCAGTGCTCATGGAACCGAGAAATAATTTGGAGCGCTTTCCTTTTTCAGAAACTGACACTTGAGATTTAACATCTTTAGCATCAAAGAATGCGGTTCCGCCTTTATTGTCAGCCACAACTGCGTTATTTTCTGACTTAGGAAATAAAACAGGTTTTTCAACTGAACTGGGGAGGATAAAAGAATTCTCAGCTGATGCAGTCATGTTATTATCATTCACAATCACAGAATTATCAATTGTGTTTGTTTCAATAGATGGCAGTTCAGCCGTATTGTTTTCCCGTTGCACGGATGGGTTTTCGCTATTATTATCTGCTGATTCCTGATTAGTGGAATTATGTTTGTTTTTCTTCCACTCAACATGGTATCCTGACATATAAAGTCGTTTTTCCATTGTTGTACAAGATGTTAAGAATAGCATTAAGGCTAAACCAAAAAACGAAAGTTGTTTTAGTGTTTTCATTTGTATTGTGTTTTTATGTTTATGATTTCGGAATTATTAATTTTTAAATCGAACGCCAATTGCTGATTTACCTGCAGAATAAACGAGCGCCTCGATTTTATGATCTTCG
>SCSP01000341.1 GCA_004297845.1 Bacteroidota bacterium
CACGATTTTTTGATTGAAGCATATCTATGCTTCAAGGATAATTTAAAACAAATAACCCCATTTTGGGGTTACTACTCAACAGAGAAATCGTGTAAAAACATCAAAAAAAGTAAGAAATCAAATCTTAACCCCAATTACAAGCACATCGTCAATCTGTTCAAGGTTTCCTTTCCATTGATCAAAAATTTCTCCGAGAGTTTTTTTCTGTTCATCCATAGGAAGGTTATGATGGGTAAGTAGTTTTTCTTCCAGTTGCTTGTGTTTGAATTTTTTTCCTTGAGGCCCGCCAAACTGATCGGCATAACCATCCGTGAAAGTATAAACAACATCCCCTTTCTGAAGGTTAATGGTTTGAAGAGAAAATGGTTTTACTTCGTCTCCGTATTTGCCAACAGGCATTTTATCGGGTTTATATTCTGATAACTCCCCCTTGCGTACAATCCAAAGCGGGTTATTGGAGGCAGCAACATGCAGGAGCATGTTTTCAAAATCAAAGGCGCAAAGCACGCAATCCATGCCGTCTTTTGACTCTTCATCACTGCCTTCAGGGTTAAGGGAAGCGATAATGGAATTTCTGATATCATCCAGAATCTCATGAGGTTGAGAAATATTTTTTTCGATGATGGATTTATTGAGCGAAGATACCCCAAGCATACTCATGAACGCTCCCGGCACCCCGTGCCCTGTGCAATCGGCCGTGCATAGGTAGAATATTTCATTCTTACTTGCAGGCGTTTTGTGTGCCAGGGCGTAATAAAAATCTCCGCTCACAATGTCTTTGGGCTTGTAGAGAATGAAGAAGTTTTGTGTTTCCATGATATTAAATTTAGTATGAATGTATTATTTTTTCATCAGCCGTTTCAATGTTTTATCAATATACTTCTCCGTAGGCAAAAGTGCCGTTTGTATCCTTCTGGCATAATGAATCGAGTCGAGAATTTCTTTCTGCTTTTCCTCTACAATTTTCTTTTGCTGTTCTATTAATTGCTTTTGTTTGCGTGTGATGCTCAATGCACGGAAAATAAAGCCAGCGAAGACCAATACAAGAACCAAGAATCCGGAAGTAAAAATTAATACAACCCTCTGCCTTCCGGATTCTGACTTCTGAACCGCATCTTTCTTTTCCTGCTCCGCTTTTGCTGCTGCCTCTTTCTTTTCGAACTCGTAGCTCATTTCCTTGCGGGTGATTTCTTTGTCCTTATCCGCATTGAAAAGGGTATCCTTCAGCGCCATTGCTTTTTTGTAGTGCTCCAAGGCAAGTTGGTGGCGGTTGGTTTGGGCGTATAATCTGGTGAAATAATTTTCAACATTCATTTCTTCTAACAATGCTCCGGTTTGCTTATCAAGTTTCAATGCGTTCAATAAAAACTTTTCCGCTTCCGCATATTTTTTTGTGTCAATGTATAATAAACCGATGTTGCCAAAAACGCTTGCAATTCCGTCTTTCTCTCCAAGTTCTTCATATATTTTCAATGCCTTGAAATAATAGATCAATGCTTTTTGTTTCAGTGAATCTTTCTTGATGGAATTATTGTTTGCAGTGATTTTGTCAGCTTCAGCCGAATAGACACATCCGATGTTGTAGAGAGCCTTTGCAATTCCTTTTTTACTGCCGGTCTCTTCCGCCACCATCAACGCCTTGCAATAATAGTCCAGCGCTCCGGGGTAATTGCCTTGTTCCTGATAGATATTTCCAATATTGCCGAGTTGATGTGTAATTCCTGCTTTATCTCCAAGCGTTTCTTTTATTTTTAGCGACTTTAAATAGCAGTCCAATGCTTTGGGATAATCACCTTGTTCATAATAAATATTCCCGATGTTGCCGAGGCATTTTGAAATTCCTGTTTTTCTTCCGAGTTCTTCGTTCATCTTCAATGCCTTAAAATAACAGTCCAGCGCTTTGGGGTAATCGCCTTGTTCATAATAGATAATTCCGATGTTGCCGAGGACGATTGTAACTCCTGTTTTATCTGCAAGCGCTTCTTTCATCTTCAAGGCCTTGAAATAATAGTCCAATGCTTTGGGGTTATCACCTTGTTCATAATAGATAATTCCGATGTTGCCGAGGCGTTTTGAAATTCCCGGTTTATTGTCGAGCGCTTCGTAAATTTTCAATGAGGCAAAATGATTGTTCAGGGCTTCGGGGTAATTATCCTGTCGATAATAAAGATTCCCAAAGTTGCCGCAAGCGTCAGCAATTCCTTTTTTGAAATTTAGTTTTTGGGCAAGTCGTTTTGCTTGTGCGGCATAATTTATTCCTTTCTCATACTCACCGGTTAATTCCATTTCTTTTGCTAAAAGGTTAAAAACATTCACTTCATTCGTATCCTTTTTTGCGATTTTGAGAATTCGTAAAAGTGAATCAATCCCCGGATTGGCGGATTGGGAAAAAACAAATGAACCAATAAACCAATGAGCCAATAAACTGATGGGAAGAAATATGTATTTGTTTTTTCTCATTGGCTAATCAGCTAATTCTTTATTAACCGATTTAGAGTTTTATCAATATACCTTTCAGTTGGCAATAATGCCGTTTGTATCCTCCTGGCATAATGAATGGAATCCAGAATTTCTTTCTGCTTTTCCTCTACAATTTTCTTTTGCTGTTCTATGAGTTGCTTTTGCTTGCGGGTAATGCGCAGAGCGCGGAAAATAAAACCGGCAAAAATTAATACAAGAATCAAGAATCCGGAAGTCATAATTAATACAACCCTCTGTCTTCCGGCTTCTGATTTCTGCACCGCATCCTTCTTTTCCTGCTCGGCTTTTGCTGCTGCCTCTTTCTTCTCAAACTCGTAGTTCATTTCCTTGCGGGTGATTTCTTTGTCCTTATCCGCATTGAAAAGAGTATCCTTGATCGCCATTGCATTTTTGTAATGCTCTAATGCAAGCCGGTGGCGGTTAGTTTTTTCACAGAGAGTGGCGAGTTCTTCTTCAGCCACCCTTTCTTCGTTCTGTGCGCTTGTTTCTTTAAACATATTGAATGCTTTCAGCAAATACTCTTCCGCTGCTTTGTATTTTCCGGTTTTGGTATAGACATTTCCGATGTTGCCGAGGGCCATTGCAGTTTGGTTCTTATCTCCACATTCTTGTGCCATTTTTAATGCCCTGAAATAATAGTCGATCGCTTTGGGATAATCACCTTGCTCCCGATAGGTAATTCCGATGTTGTTGAGGGTGAGCCCGATTCTGTTTTTATTTTTGAGTTCTTCATTCATTTTTAATGCCCTGGAATAATAGTCGATCGCTTTGGGATAATCACCTTGATTCCGATAGACAATTCCGATGTTGCCGATTTGGATTGCAACTCCGTCTTTATCTCCATCTTCTTCAAATGTTTTCAATGCCCTGAGATAGTAGTCGAGGGCTTTGGGGTAGTCAGCTTGATCAACATAGACATTTCCGATGTTGCCGAGACGGGTTGCAATTCTCTTTTTATCTCCTAATTCTTCTCCTATTTTCAATGCCCTGAGATAATAGTCAAGGGCTTTGGGGTAGTCGGCTTGATCAACATAGACATTTCCGATGTTGCCGAGGCGTTTTGCAATTCCGCTTTTGTTGTTGAGGGCTTCATCGAGTTTCAGCGCTTTCAATTGATAGTCAAGGGCTTTTGAGTAATCGGATTTGAGCCAGTAATAAACGCCTAATTGTCCGATGGTAGTGGAAAGCAAAGTTCCAAGTCCAAATTTCCCAGTATTAATATCCATGAGCGGTTCGCCTTGGGTCTTGATATTTGATGCCTTATGCCTGAAATTTAATATTTCCAGCGCTTGATTACCGAGGAGAATAGCAGTATCGGGGTTGCTGTTCATCATTTCCCATCCGAGGGCATTGAGGTGATTTACTTTATTCGTATCCAGCCTGTCATTTTTGAGCAGGGTCAGCAAAGAGTCAATCTTTGAATTTTGTGCCTGTGAAAGAATAAAAAAATAAGAAATCAGAAAAAAAAGAGAGAAACAAAACAGTCGAATGACAAACATTCTAACAGTCATATCCTTCCGGAAAGGAACCGATCGAACAGGCCTTTTCACTTTGTCGTTCGTCATTCGAATGTCCGGTTGTTCGTAATTCTGTATTTTGAATTTACTTTAGTAATGCAGCAGTTCCTCCATCACCTTCGCCACCTTATCCGCATTCGGCAGCATGGTTGCTTCCAGCGTTGAGTTAAGCGGTATGGCGGGAAGGTTTTCCGATCCTATGACGCGAACAGGCGCATCGAGATGTTCAAAACAGTTTTCCGAGATAAGGCCTGCCAGCGCCTGGGCAAAAGAATTTTGAGGAGGTTCTTCGGTAACTACCAGGCAGCGGGAATGTTTTTTCACGGATGCAAAAACTGTTTCTTCATCTAATGGAACAAGAGTTCTTAAATCCACAATCTCTACCCTGCTGCTGCCTCCTGCCGCTTGTATTTTCTTTGCCGCATTCTTCGCCCAATAAACCCCCATTCCATAGGTAATCACAGTTATCGAAGACTGACTGCCACTACCTCCTGCCGCTGCCGCTTGAACGGTACGCGCTTTTCCGAATGGAATGATATAATCCTCATCCGGCTCAACGGTTTTCGCGTCTTCAGTACCTTTTATCTTACTCCAGTACAGTCCCTTGTGTTCTAATATCACAACGGGGTTCGGATCATAATAAGCTGCCTTCATCAGTCCTTTCAGGTCAGCACCGGTAGAAGGATAAGCCACTTTGATCCCGCGGATATTGGAGACCACTGATTCAACGCTCGAAGAATGGTATGGGCCTCCGCTTCCGTAGGCTCCGATGGGAACACGGAGTATCATGCTTACAGGATATTTTCCGTTCGTGAGATAGCAGGAACGTGCCACCTCGGTAAAGAGTTGATTTAATCCGGGCCAGATATAATCCGCAAATTGAACTTCTACAATTGGTTTTAGTCCTACGGCACTCATTCCAACCGTACTTCCCACAATGAATGCTTCCTGAATGGGAGTATTAAACACGCGATCATCCCCAAACTTTTGCGCCAGAGTAGCTGCTTCACGAAAAACTCCGCCTAATCTTTTTCCTACATCCTGTCCGTAGAACACACATTCTTTATGCTTCTCCATCAACTCGCGAATCGCGAAGAGAGCACAGTCCACCATTACAACTTTTGATTCCGGATTTAGGATTAAAGAATTAGGATTTGAAATCCCTGATCCAAAATCCTTATTCCTTAATTTTTTTTTTGGTTCCCGCTGCCCTTTTTCTTCTGTGACGGGCGTGGGAGCGTAATCGTGTTTGAACAAGTCTTCGGGGCGAGGATCTTCTGCTTTCAACGCCTTCTGATAGTCCTCCTCAACCTTAGCCTTAGCCTTGGATTCGATTTCATTCAATTCATCTTTGTCAAATCCTTCCACTATTAATTTATTTCTGAATCTTGGAAATGGATCTCGCTTAGACTGTTCTTCAATATCTTCTCTATACCATTCTTTACGAACCCCTGATGTATGATGATTCAACAAAGGAACTTTAGCATGAACCAAAAAAGGCCTGCGCTCTTTGCGGATACGTTCAATTACCTCTTGAATAGTTTCAAAACTCTTAAAAAAATCAGTGCCGTCAATGCTTCTCGTTTCCAATCCATGAAACCCTTTAGCAAATTCAGCGGCATCCTGGGCACGCACTTCTTTTACATGAGCGGAAATATCCCATTCGTTATCCTGAACAAGATAAAGTATAGGCAGTTTCTTCAACACCGCCATCTGGAATGCTTCGGAAACTTCACCTTCGGTGATGGAGCCATCACCAAGGGAACAAACGACCACCCCCTTTTCCGTTTCCCCCAAAGGGGGAAAGACTTTCACGCCTTCACTCTCTCCCCTTTGGGGAGATCTGGAGAGGGGTGGTAATCCAACTTTCTCGCGGTACTGAATTCCCATTGCAATGCCTGTAGTCGGAATCGCCTGCATACCGGTAGCAGAAGACTGATGCGGAATCTTGGGCATATCATCACGCTTCAAACTTGGATGTGAATAATAGGTGCGTCCTCCTGAAAAAGGATCATCCCGTTTTGCCATGAGTTGAAGCATAAGTTCGTACGGAGTAATTCCGATACCCAGAAGGATGGAATCATCGCGGTAGTAGGCAGAGAGCCAGTCCTGCGGCTTTAACTGAAGTCCGAGCGCAAGCTGAATTGCTTCGTGACCTCTGGATGTGGCATGTACATATTTCGAGGTAACGGCAGCATTCTTCTCATAAATATCCGTCATAGCCTTTGCGGTACACATCAGTTCAAAGGCACGGAGAAGAGTTTCTTCGGGTATATCGGAAGATAACTGTCGTTTCCTATTTGTACTTGCTTCAGCCATGATTTAATGCAGAGCGTAAAAATAATCTTTCCTGCAAAAATACAATGCCAGCAACACGAATAAATTTTTACTTTTACCAACATTAAAACCCACTAAACAATCTTTATGAAATCTATCAAATTCCTTGCGCTGATCGTTGTTGCTGCGTCACTCGCTTTCTGCGGAAATAATGGGGAGAAAAAAGCAGCAGATGCAAAAAACGACTCCATGGCTGTTCTTCCTGATACGTTCACCTACAAAGCGGATCAGTTTGCCGACATCCGCGTGCTGCGCTATCGGATTGCAGGTTTTGAAAATCTTACATACAAACAAAAAGAACTTGCTTATTATTTATACGAAGCGGCCCTTGCCGGAAAAGATATCATCTGGGATCAAAATTATAAATACAATCTCACTGTCAGAAAAACGCTGGAGAAGATCGTTTCAAGCTACAAAGGAGATAAAAATTCTAACGACTGGAAAAATTTTATGACGTATGCAAAGCGCGTGTGGTTTTCAAACGGCATTCATCATCACTATTCAAGCAATAAAATTCTTCCTGAATGTTCTAAAGAATATTTTGCCGAACTGATACGAAAATCACATTCCAATCTGGAAAAAGCACAGGATTATTATTTGCCGATGAGCGATGGCGAGGGAATTGAAGAATTCATTAAGCGCATCACTCCTATCCTCTTCGATCCAAAAGTTGCTGCAAAAAGAGTGAACCTCGATTCAAAAATGGATTTGGTTGCTTCTTCCGCTACAAATTTTTATGAAGGCGTTACGGAAAAGGAAGCAACTGAGTTTTATGAATATATGACAGAAAGCGATGCCGTCTTTACAGGCGTACAGGGCGGCCACGTAGAGATAGCTGCCAAAACAAAAAATCCGACTCCGCCTTCATACGGACTTAATTCCAAATTGATGAAAGAAAACGGAAAACTCGTTGAGAAGAAATGGGCGCTTGGCGGGATGTATTCCGATGCAATCGAAAAAATTATTTATTGGCTTGAGAAAGCAAGCGCCATCGGAGAAAATGACGCGCAGAAAAAAGCGATTGACCTGCTGGTGCAATTTTATAAAACCGGAGACCTGAAAATATTTGACGATTACTGCATTGCATGGGTTAATGACACGTCATCCGTTCTGGATGTGGTCAATGGTTTCATAGAAGTATATGGCGACCCGCTGGGAAGAAAAGGAAGTTTTGAATCGGTAGTTTCGATCAAGGATTTTGAAGCCAGCAAGCGCATTGCAGCGATAGGTACACAGGCACAATGGTTCGAAGACAACTCTACCCTTATGCCGGCTCACAGAAAGAAAAATGTAAAAGGTATTTCTGCCAAGGTAATCACCACCGTGATTGAAACAGGAGATGCAGCCCCTACCACTCCTATCGGGATCAACCTCCCAAATGCCAACTGGATACGCCAGCAGCACGGATCGAAGAGCGTGAGCCTTGGAAATATTGTTTTTGCTTATGAAAAGGCAAAATCCCCTTCACTTATTAATGAATTCTACATCAAAGAAGACATGAACAGGCGGGTGAAGGAACATGGCGCTCTCGCAGGCGCATTGCATACTGATATGCACGAGGTGATCGGACATGCATCCGGACAGATCAACCCCGGCATTGGAGACCCCAGTGAAACTCTAAAAAGCTATGCCAGCGCCCTCGAAGAAGGCAGGGCAGACCTCGTTGCTCTCTATTTCATCCTCGACAAAAAACTTGTTGAAATAGGCGTAATGCCTTCCATCGAGGTTGGAAAAGCGGAATATGATAACTATATCACCAACGGGTTAATGGTGCAATTAGCCCGCCTTAAACTGGGAGAACAAATAGAGGAATCTCACATGCGTAACCGACAGATGATCGCAAAATGGGCATTTGAAAAAGGAGAGAAAGACAATGTAATCGAACGAAAAAAAACAGAAGACGGCAGAACTTATTTTGTGATCAATGATTATGATAAGCTCCGTGTCCTGTTTGGAGAACTTCTTAAAGAAGTACAGCGTGTAAAATCAGAAGGAGATTACAATGCAGGAAAAAATCTTATTGAAAATTACGGGGTAAAGGTTGATAAAGACCTGCACAAAGAAGTGCTGGACCGATACAACAAAACCGGAATTGCTCCTTATGCAGGATTCATTCAGCCGAAATTAGTTCCTGTGACGGATGGAGATAAAATTGTGGATGTGAAAGTGGAATACCCTTTTGATTTTGTGGAGCAGATGATGGAGTTTGGGAGGAAGTATGCGCTTTTACCTACAGTAAATTAAGGAGACAATGCCCCTGCCGTAAAGGGAGAACAACAACGGCTGTTGCTCCCTTCAGGGTTGGGGCTTCTTCGCTTTGAACTTTTCAATGTAATTTTTTGTAAAATCGGAAAGAACCAATTGTCCGCTCATTTCTGCTCTCTCAATTAGAAGAGTATCCCAGTTCTCTGTTCCTTCCCACATCACTTTTTTGAGCTGCGCCATTGCTTTCGGGCTACTTTGAGAAAGTTTTTTTGCAAGTTCGTTCACTGCTTTATCAAGTTCCTCCACAGTTGGAAAAATATCTGCATACAATCCTTTTTCTCTCGCCCATTCCGCGCTCTTCCAATCGGAAGGATTGATTGTGAGTGTAGTAAATGCAGAAGTTCCAACTTTTCTTTCTACCGCAGGTCCCACTACAAACGGACCAATGCCCAGTGCAAGTTCACTCAAACGAACAGAAGCATCTTTTACAGCTAATGTATAATCCGCTGCTGAAACCAACCCTACTCCGCCTCCAACAGCTTTTCCATGAACTCGGGCAATCACAAATTTTGGCGCTTTACGGATCGCATTGATAACCAAAGAAAATCCGGAGAAGAACTTTTTTCCTTCTTCAAAATTCTTAATTGACATCAACTCATCAAATGATGCTCCGGCACAAAATGCCTTGTCCCCATCACTTTTTAAAATAATCACTTTTACAGCAGAGGCATTTCCTGCTGCAGTAATTTCATCTGCCAACTTACGGAGGATCGCACCAGGCAAAGAATTGCTTTGGGGATGAAAAAAGGTTACGGTGGTAATGCCGTTATTCGTTTCTGTTTTTACAAATGCTTCCATAATTCAAAATTATATTTTAATACCAACCAACAATACATCATCTACCTGTTCAAGATTACCCTTCCAGACATTAAAAGCAGCCAATAACTGCTGCTTTTGAATATCCATTGGTAAATCCTTAATTTTTTCGAGAAATAAAATGAGATTTTTCTTCTTGAACTTCTTACCCTTTGGTCCGCCAAACTGATCGGCAAATCCATCCGTTATGAGATATATAATATCATCCTTAATCAGGTCGATTTGATGTTCTGTAAAGGGAATCTCCCTTTCGCCCTTTCCCACCGGCATCTTATCTGAATCTAAAATTTTCAAAACTCCATTCCTCACAAATACGGGCGGGTTATGCGCTGCACTGTATGTTACTTTTGTATTATCAAAACTCACAAGCACTCCGTCCATCCCATCCTGTCCGCCTTCTAAAGAAAAATTCTCAATAAGTCTGTTTCTGGCATGATCAAAAACCAGGTTTGGCGAGCTGATCTGTTTTTCTGTAATCGCCTCGTTCAAAAAGGAAATATTCAACAAACTCATAAATGCACCCGGCACGCCATGCCCGGTTGAATCGCATACGGCCAGATAAAATCTCTCATCTTTCTCCGTTGCCCAGTAAAAATCCCCGCTCACAATATCCTTGGGCTGATACAAGACAAAAAAATCTTTAAGATTTCTTTTAAGAAGATTGTCAGAAGCAAGTAATGCCTTTTGAATTCGTTGTGCATAATGAATACTGTCGGTGATCTCTTTGTTCTTAAGCTCAATGGTATCGTATGCAGACTTCAACTCTACATTCCTCAGACGTTCGATTTCCGCTTCCCTGTCTGCCTTCTCCGTTGCCATTCTGGTTTGCAACTCCTTTATTTTGTTATTGGCAGCTTCTCCTAACACATCTGATTTTAGCTGATCATATCGTTCATAATGTTCAAGCGCCTTCAACGGGTTATTGATGCTTTTATAGAGCCGAGAAAACATCAAATGGGTGCGATATAACTTGGAACGGTTGTTCACCTTTTCACATGCCAGTTTCGCTTCATGAAGATACACCTCCGCCTCGTCATATTTTTTAAGAATCAGAAGTAACTCTGCAATTTCATTTAAAGAGGTAGCAATTCCCTGCATATGCCTGGCCTCTCTTCGAATCCCTAAAGCTTGTTTAAAATAATCCAATGCCCCTTCATACTGCCCTGTCTTTTTAAAAATCACACCCAGGTCGTTAAGCGAACGCGATTGACCCGAGTACACCTCTATTTCCCGGTAGTGAGCAAGCGAACGCTGTAATAGCGCCTCTGCTTCGTCAAATTTTTCCTGCTGAATACAGACCGATGAAAGTCCTGTCTCGCTCCTCGCAATACCATAACCATTCCCAACTGATCTAAACCCATCAACTGCCTGCGAATAGCATTTTATGGCGTTGTCATAATCTTTCAGATCGAAATTAAAACTGCCAAGAGTATATAACCCCCAAAACTGATTCACATTTTTTGAGGATAATTCGGATTCGCGGATACATTCATACACGGATTTAAAGGCAAGTTCAAAATTACCCTGGTGCGAATGAGTGAATGCCATGAAATTTAAAATCTGAGATCTCACTTCATGACTCTGAACTTTATCAAAAATAGCCATCACCCTTTGAACTTCATCATTACCTTTCTTTAATTCCCCGCGTTCAAACCATGAATATGCCAGCATGAATCGGATAAGCGCCTCCCCGTCAATAAGATTGTTTTGCACACAAATATCAAGATCCTTTTCAAAAATTGCATTAACCTTCTCATAGTCCGAGTCATAGTAAATATTCACAAACTCAAAAAGAATGTCCAGACGTTTACGAATATCGCCCTCCGCTTCATATTCCGAAATGAATTTATCCAATGCCCTGCTCATAAAAATCAGTTCTGATTTTTTTTCTTTACCATTGTTAAAATTGTCGCAATCCCCACGGTATCTCCCATTGTAACATCCACGTCATATTTCTTTCGGATATCCTCAGAGCTTGCATCGTAAATATCCACCACCCATTTCACAATTCCCGCTTTCACCTCTTCTCCGGTTGCAGCTTTTAATCCTTTGTCGTTGGATATTTTTTCTTTACAAGTAAAACGAACTCCAATCGTCATTCCTGGATAAATAGGCTTGGTAAAACGACATTCGTCAATTCCATAATTGAGAAGCACAGGTCCTTTTGGCGGATCTACAAACAAACCTGCTGCCCGGGAAAGGATGAAATAACCATGGGCAACAGTTCGTTTGAAAATAGTTCCTTCAAGAGAATCCGGTTCCAAGTGGGCATAAAATTTATCCCCACTGAGTTCTGCAAAATTAATGATGTCATCTTCGGAAACAGTGTGTGTCTTTGTAATCAAAGTTTCACCAACTTGAAGTTCTTCAAAATATCTTCTGAACGGATGTACGCCCGTATCAATATATTTCGCTCCGATCTGATATTGGTTTGTAACAGCAGTAATGGTTGTAGGTGACCCTTGAATTGCTGTTCTCTGCAAATAATGAAACACACCTCTTTTACCACCCATTTCCTCCCCTCCTCCAGCCCGGCCAGGGCCACCGTGCACCAACATGGGCATGGGAGAACCGTGGCCCGTGCTTTCTTTAGCACAATCTGCATTGAGAATTAAAATTCTTCCGTGCATGGATGCCGCACCAATCACGTATTGCTTTGCAATTTTATCGTCCGCTGTAATAATAGAACTCACCAGAGAACCTTTGCCCATTTTAGCCAACTGAATTGCATCGTCAATGGTTTTGTATGGCAGGATGGTTGAAACGGGTCCAAATGCTTCAACACTGTGGCAATCCAAATTCTTGAATGGATTTTCATTCAGGAAAATAATAGGAGGCATGAACGCACCTTTATTTTTATCAGCGCCTTTCACTTCAAATTTCTCCAAATCACCAATAATTATTTTTTGTGTCTTTGAAAGCTGCTCTACTTTTTCCTTTACTTCTTTCAGTTGCGTTAATCCTGCAAGAGATCCCATTCGCACCCCTTTCATGTTTGGATCTCCTATGATATTTGAAGCTAATCTCTTCCCTATTGACACTCTCACCTCCTCCACTCTATTTTCCGGAACAATGATTCTGCGAACCGCAGTGCATTTCTGTCCGGCTTTGGTAGTAATCTCACGCACCACTTCTTTTATAAAAATATCGAACTCGGGTTGATCGGGAGTAATATCTGTACCAAGAACACAGCAGTTGAGCGAATCAGCTTCCATATTGAAATGAACGGATTCATCGATCAATCTTTTATTAGACTTCAGCATTTTTCCAGTGGACGCACTACCGGTAAAGGTTACTACATCCTGGCTCATTACATGATCCAGAATTCCATTGGCGCTTCCGCAGATAAGTTGCAATGCTCCTTCAGGCAGAATGCCTGATGCAATAATTTCTTTTACTACTGCCTCCGTTAAAAAAGAGGTAACGGTTGCTGGTTTTACGATAGCGGGAACACCGGCAAACCAGTTCACAGCCACTTTCTCCAGCATCCCCCAAACAGGGAAATTGAAAGCGTTGATGTGAATAGCCACCCCTTCTTTAGGAACACAAATGTGATGTCCAATGAATGTATTCAGCTTTGAAAGTTTTGCCACATCACCTTCTACACAAAAAGTTTCATCCGGAAATTGTCTGCGAAGAGATGAATAAGCGAAAAGGTTTCCGATCCCGCCTTCAATATCAACCCAACTATCAATTTTAGTTGCTCCCGTTGCCCAGCTTATCTTGTAGAACAGATCTTTCTTCTCCATCAAGTGCATGGCCAGTGCCTTCAGCATCAGTCCGCGCTCCTGAAAGGTCATTTTGCGGAGTTTCGGTCCACCAACAGTTCGTGCGTAATCACACATCTTCTCGAAATCCAATCCCTTGCTGGATGCTGAATATATTTCCTCTCCCGTTATTGCATTGAATAATAGCTGCCCATCACCCTCACCGGAGATAAATTTTCCGAGAGCGTAATTCTCCAATTTGCGAACGGAAGTTTTTGTTGCTGTTGACATAGAAATCAGGGTTTTGCGAGGAGATAAAAGTACTAAAATGCAGGCAAGATATGATATGTATAAATCGTATTTTTGAGCTTATTTCTCGATTATTTCAGATGAACTCGTTTGTAAAATATAATATACTCTCTATTTTATGGGCAAGCCTGATATTGCTGTTATGCCTGATGCCCGGAAAAGACCTGCCAAGTA
>SCSP01000342.1 GCA_004297845.1 Bacteroidota bacterium
CATGAACCCTTGTCCCTGCGGATATTACAACCATCCTGAAAAAGACTGCGTATGCGCTCCGGGCATCGTGCAGAAATATCTGAACAAAATTTCCGGTCCCCTTCTCGATAGAATTGATATTCACATTGAAGTTACTCCGGTTGCGTTCAGCGAACTTTCCAGCGAAAGACCTGCGGAATCAAGTGAAAAGATCCGTGAGCGCGTAATTCGTGCAAGGCAAACTCAATCAAAGCGATTTGAAAAAAATACAGGTGTTTACAGCAACGCTCAGATGAATGAAAAACTTCTGCGTTCCATTTGTAAAATAGATGATGCCGGACAAACCCTTTTGAAAAATGCCATGGAAAAGCTTGGATTATCTGCGCGTGCTTACGACCGTATCCTTAAAGTAGCGCGTACCATAGCCGATCTGGATTCATCAGAACATATTCAAAATCAACATCTCGCAGAGGCAATCCAGTACCGAAGTTTGGACAGGGAGGGTTGGGGAGGATGATCCGCGTCCTATGTATTAGGAATATAAATTTTCTGTCTTTTTGCCGATTCCGCTTCACAAAAAAACATCATGTTGTATTAAATAAAATGATACCTTCGCGCCAACATTAACCAAAAAAATATTTTAAACATGAAAAAATTATTATTTGTTGCCGCCATTGCAGTTTTCTCTTTGGCTTCTTGTAAAAAAGACACTACTTGTACTTGTACAACCACTTACACTGATACAGAGCCTGGTTATGTAGCCGAACCAGCACGAACATATATTACTACTGGTAAAAAACTCAAAAAAAGCGATGCCGCCTTATGGTGCCAAAGCAGTGTTGATACGTACTCTCATACTGCTTATTTAACTCCTCCTACTTCAACATATTATACTCGTACTAGTACTTCCACTTGTGAGTTGAAGTAATTTATTCTATTGTTGTTAAAAAGCGTCCTTCAATTGAAGGACGCTTTTTTTATTCTCTTTTTTAATAGCATGGAGAAAAAAAAACCGCTTAATCGAGAATCCGCCATTGGGCGGATATCTTTCGGTTTGCTATCTGTCCTGATTGGCGCTGTATTCTTGTTTTCAGGATATACCAAACTTTACCCGATAGAACCATTTGAATATACTTTTGTTGATTTAGGTGTCGGTAATTGGCAAACAGCACCTTTTGTTGCCCGTATTCTTATTGGATTAGAATTTTTAATCGGCTTTGCTCTTGTCATACAGCTTCAATTAAAAAAAATCACTTACAAGCTTGGCATTGTAGCGCTGATAGTTTTTTCCATGTATTTAATTTTAGAAATTATTTTTTCAGGCAATAAAGGAAATTGCGGGTGTTTTGGAACAACACTATTCATGACTCCTTTACAAGCATTGATGAAAAACAGTGTTATGCTGGTAATTTTAATACTACTTTATAAATTTCATAATGGATGGGGTAATGGAAAATTTTCAAACAGTCTTTACATCACACTCTGCATTTCATCTGTAGTATTGCCATTCATATTAAACCCTGTTGAATTAAGTTATTCGGAAGCTTACTTAAATAAACCGGAAAATCATTATAAACTGGAGTTGGATTCACTTTATGTAGGCGCCAAGCTAACTATTCCGCCTAAAACTTTATCGCAAGGGAAACATATTATTGCTTTTATAAGCCTTACTTGTCAGCATTGCAGAATTGCTTCAAAAAAAATGCATATCATGCATGAGCGAAACACAAACATCCCTTTTTATTTTGTACTCAATGGGAATGATGAAAATTTAAAACCGTTTTTCGATGATACTCATACCGAAGAAATTCCGCACTGCATATTACTCGGTAAAAATTTTGTGTTTTTAGCAGGAACTAATATGCCGGCAATTTATCTTATAAATAACAGCATGGTAGAACATGAAGTAAATTATCTTGATCTTGACCAAAAAGAGGTGGAATTCTGGTTAGACAAAAAGTAATGTATCATAATGAGTGCCAACCCGCTTCATTTGATTTGTAAAATAGATGATTCCGGACAAACCCTTTTGAAAAATACAATGGAAAATCTTGGACTCTCTGCACGTGCCTGCGATCGTATTTTGAAAGTAGCCCGCACTATTGCAGATTGGGATACTTCCTCAACTATTCAAACACAGTATCTGGCAGAAGCGATACAATACCGCAGCTTAGGCGGGGAGGGATGGGAAGGTTAAATTGCTTTTATAATCTTGGTATTGATGTGTTTTGGACACAGAAATCGAACTTTGGTGGAAATTATGTAAGTTTGCTTTAACAATAAAATCTAACGGCAATGAAAGCAATAATCAGAACAAGCGACAGAAATTTATTCCACTCGCTTCTTCAATTTTTAAAGACCATACATGTAACGGTTGAAACTGAAGATGAAAAGACCATTGAATCGAAAACAAAAAAATTCAATCCGCAGGAATATGAAGGAATTCTAAGCCATTTGAATTTAGACATTGAAAAAGAATTACTCAACATGAGAAAAGCATGGAAGAGAAATTCCTGATAGATACCAATATCATCATTTATCATTTGGATGGTAAAATTCCTGATGACCAAAAGAAAAAAGTCAGGCGGATTTTTGAAACCTCTTTTACTATTTCCACCATTTCAAATATTGAAGTGTTGGGGTGGCATAAAATTACTGAGGAAGATAGAATCAAGACAGAAAATTTTTTATCCAATGCCGTTGTAATTTATCTGGATAAAATTATTGAGACAAAATCAATTGAACTTAAACGTGCTTACAATATTGAAACGCCCGATTCAATAATTGCCGCTACGGCTCTTGATAACAACCTTGTACTGGTTACAAGAAACACCGATGATTTTAAAAACATAAAACACCTGAAACTTTTTAACCCGTTTTTATAAACACGATTTTGTGCAATGAAAAAAAGATTACATTCGCACTGCTTTTTAACAAAAACCATAATTTTAAAAAAAATGAAATCAACTATTAAATTTGGGTTTGCCGCAATCATTATTGCTTCAATCCTGTTTTCTTCCTGCGGAAAATATGAAGAAGGGCCAAAAATCAGCATGGCTTCCAAAAAAGGCAGATTAACAAGAGCCTGGACCCTTGAGAAATATATTGACGGAACTTCCGGAACAGAAGTAGCCTGTACTTCCAACTGCAGTGTTATGGAACTCAAAAAAGACGGCACCATCTCTATTAATGGCACCACCTGGCCTGGCTATACCTGGCAGCTGTCCAGTGATAAAGAAAAATTAGAAACTGTCTATGGCAGTATTACGGAGGGGGATCAAATTCTTCGTCTTACCAGCAAAGAATTATGGCTTAAAGAGATTGGCAGCAATGACCAAACTCATTATGTATCGAACTGATTAATTTAAAAATTGCATAAAACCCTCTCCCGAAACGGAGGGGGTTTTTCATTCCATGGCGATGGATAAGGATGATATATATTTCATGCAGGAAGCGCTGAAAGAAGCACGCAAGGCATTTGCGCTGAATGAGGTTCCGGTGGGTGCAGTAATTGTATGTGAAGGGAAAATTATCGCCCGGGCTCATAATCTTTCTGAGCGGTTAACCGATGCAACAGCTCATGCAGAGATGCAGGCATTTACTTCTGCATCCTCTCACCTCGGAGGAAAATACTTGAACGAGTGCACGCTTTATGTCACCATAGAACCTTGCCCCATGTGTGCCGGTGCCGGCTTTTGGACTCAGTTGGGCAAAATTGTATATGGAGCAAAGGACGAAAAACGTGGGTACAGCGTCCATCAACCCTCATTGATCCATCCTAAGACAAAAATAATTTCGGGTATTCTTGAAGAAGAATGCAGGAAACTGATGACAGAGTTTTTTAGGAAGAAACGCCCCTCTAACTCCCCCAAAGGGGAATAATTTCAGTACTACAAGTCTCCCTTCGGGGAGATTAGGGGGACTCTGTTACAACTGATTTCCATCCGCATCCATCTCCACCACTTCGTAACCCAGGGCTTTGATGCGGTCGAAAAGTTTAGCGCGGTTTCCAACAATTACAATTGACATATTATTATACGGCAGATATTTCTTTGCAAGTGTGTCAATATCCTGTTTGGTAATGTTCTTGATAATTGTTTGCTGCTGATCCACAAAATCTTTGGAAAGATTATAATCCAGGATACGCTTGATGAATCCCGCTTTCTGGCCGGCAGTTTCGTATTTAAGAGCGTCCTGCTGGCCGATGGAGCTTTTCATGAAGGTAACTTCCTCGTCTTTAATGCCCGATTCTGCGTACATTTTAATTTCCTTCATGAACTCAACGATCGAACTATCTGTAGCATCCCCTTTTATTCCACCGCTTGCGGTGAATGGTCCTGCGTATTTAGAGCCGCTGAATCCGGAGCGGGCACCGTAAGTCCATCCTTTTGTTTCACGCAGGTTGATATTGATGCGGCTGTTAAATGCACCGCCCAGAACAAAGTTGACAAGGCTGGTTTTGTAATATTCTCCGGTGGCATCAAAAGGCATGGACATATAGCCGATGCGCACTTCCGATTGAGGCGCGTTGTCTTTATTTACAAAATAAATCCTTGTCTTATCAATGGCAGGAGGTTCGGGTTGTTTTGCCTGGCTTACTTCTTTCGCAGCCCAGAATTTCAGGAAGCCGAGTTTTGGAAGAACAGATTCCTTGGTTACATCTCCCACCACCACCACTTTTGCCACAGAAGGCGAAAAATTGGCGCCATAGAAATTTTTTACATCTTCCAATGTAATTGCTGTAATAGATTCTTTTGTTCCAATCACCGGTGTGGAAAGAATATGTCCTTTTCCATAGAGCAATTTTTTATAGACATTATTTGCTATAACAGTAGGCTGTGTTGACTGGTTATTGATGGTCTGCAATTGCTCTTCTTTCAGGCGGTCAAAATCGGCTTTGTCGAATTTTGGCTGAAAGAGCATTTCGTTCGCAATCTTGAGGGTGGCATCCAGATTTTTTACAAGCGAAGAAACACTCATAGTGATCTCTTCCTCGCCCGCGTAAATATCCACACTGCTTCCAAGTGCACTCAGCATTTCGCTGATCTGCTCGGAACTGTGAGTCGCGGTGGCTTCATTCATCAGGCTGGCAGTCAAACTTGACAGTCCGGCCTTTGCCAGTGCATCTGAGCGGTGTCCAATCTCCATGGACAGGGTGATATTAACCGTGGGAATCTCATCGTTTTTCATTCCAATCACCTTCAAGCCGTTCGGGAAATTTTCTGTCCAGAAATCAGGAACTTTCACAACGGGGTTGGTTCCACCCGCAGGCTTTTTGCTTCTGTCAAAAGTATCTTTTGCTTTATTGTAAGAAAGGTTTTTGTATTCAGCGCTTTCTTTTCCGTCTTCAGGATTGCGTTTGGGAATTTCAAAATTATTTGGCTTGGCCGCGGTATTGGGTTTTCCTTTGGGAACCACGCTCAGGTAAACAGCCGGTTTGTTTTTGATGTATTGGTTGTACACACGCATTACCTCTTCTTTGGTCACGTTCATGTAGCGGTCCCAATCAACTTTAATTTGATTGGGATTTCCTGTGTACGTTTGAAACGCAGCCAAATTGGACCCTTTTCCCTGCACGCTGCTGAGGGATTTTACCGTATTTGTTTCATAATTTGCTTTGAATTTTTTCAGGTCTTCGTCATTCACACCGCGTTTTTCAAATTCCGCAAAAGAAGCACGGACAAGCGAATCCATAAAGGTTAAAGACTTTTCCGGCATGGCACGAACCTGTATGAAAAGCATTCCTGCCACTTCTGCCGAGAAATTGCTGACGCCTGCATCATAGGCTACCTGCTTTTTTACAAAGTTCTGATAGAAGATCGAATTTTTATCATCAGCAAGAATGGAGCATAGTATATCGATTGCCGCTTCATCTTTGTCGTATGAAGGAACAGAAGGATACACAATGTTCAGCATAGGAAAACGGATATTATCTTCGTAGGAGATGTATCTGTCTTTATCAAGCACGGCAGCTTTCTTATCCATATTTTTAACTTCAGGGCCTCTTGGAATAGGTCCGAAATATTTTTCCGCGAGCTTAACAACTTCTGCTGCGTTCACATCTCCGGCAACGGTAAGTGTGGCGTTGTTAGGCCCGTACCAGCGCATGAAAAACCGTTTGAGGTCGCCAACATCCACCCGGTTCAGATCTTCGAGGTATCCGATGGTGCTCCATGAATACGGATGCCCGTAAGGGAAAAGCGCTTCGAGTGTTTTTTCGAACACTAAGCCGTAAGGGCGGTTATCGTAGTTCTGTCCGCGCTCATTTTTAACGGTGGCTCGCTGTACTTCAAACTTAGGTTGTGTAACGGCATCTAATAAAAATCCCATGCGGTCAGATTCGAGCCACAACATTCTTTCTAAATAATTGGACGGAGCCGTTTCATAATAATTTGTTCGGTCAAAATTGGTGGATCCGTTGAGCGTGCCTCCTGCTTCGGAAACGGTTTTAAAATGCTCTTCGTCCGCAACGTGGTCGGAACCCTGGAACATCATGTGCTCAAAAAAATGCGCGAAGCCCGAACGACCCACTTGCTCGCGGTTGGAACCAACATGGTAAGTAACATCTGTATAAACTATCGGATCAGAATGATCTTCTGAAATTACGATGACCATACCGTTCGGTAATTGCCATTTTTCATAAGGAATAATGAGTTCACCGGGTTTTTTGATGACCTTTTCAATCATTTTAGCCCCACCTGCAGCGGTTTGTGAAATGCTTTGAGTTGATGTAAAGAAAATCGCAAGAACAGTTACCAATACAGAATAAAAGAATTTTGTATGCATGGATTTTTACTTATTTATTTTGATTATTTTTTCCGTTTTAGAAAAACTTTCACCTTTTACATTCAGCAGATAAGTGCCGGCACTGAGATTTTTTCCGTCAATGATGAATGTGGAACTTCCTGCACTAAAACTCATCTGGTTTTTAAAAATTACCTTTCCGGAAATGTCGCTCAGTTCAAAGGAAATATTTTCTCCGGAAACGAGCGATAGGGTTATTTGAAAATCGTGAGTGAAAGGATTAGGGTACAGGTCCACAGAAATTTCATTCGGCAAAACAGGAGCAACGCCCAGCGCAGCGCCCGCATCAAGCACAAACAAACCATTTTGCATATCGCTGGCGAGGATGATTCCGCTTGGAAGATCCACATAAGCGCCCCAGCATCCGGAATAATCCGGGTTGGGACAAGTGGGACAATCAGCCGGGGCCGTGTCAAAAAATCCGGTGCGTGTTACGTTTGAAGGATTAGTAATGTCAAATATCTGAACTCCTGATTGGTAGTGGGCTACTACCGCGCGGGAGTTATCTCCTTTGCGGATGAAAGGATTATGCGCAGTGGACGAATCTCCGGGGGATGGACGGAAGGTATCGAGTACGGTGAGGTTGCCGAGATCGGAAACATCAAGCGATTTCAGCGCAACATTTTCAGGCACTTCATCAGCAAAGATGAGCGTTTTGCTGTTAGCCGTGAGTGCGCTGCTGTGGTTATAGCCCTGCTGCGGGTAGCTGGTGAGCGATCCTGTCAGAGAAAAAATATCGGAGGGAGTAAGTTTGTAAATGAAAAGCCCTCCAAAACCGGAAGAGGCGTAGCAGGTGTCATTACGCACATAACAATCATGTACGTTATTGCTGGCTGTATAATCCTGCTCCAATCTTCTCAGTAAAACAGGATTTATAGGATTTGCCAGCGAGAATACAGCCATATTAGAATGTCCGCTATCCTTGGGCAGATACACGCTGTTCAGATACATTCGGGCGTTCATTTCGTCAATAAAAATAGAGTGGGATCGCTGGACTAATGTGTCCTGATCATAAACAACTTTTACAGAATCGGGCAAATAGCTCATATCAATAATCTGCAAACTGTTTGGCGCTCCATCATCGCTTACGGCATATAAATAATTCTGATATGTTTTGTACTCGCGCCAGATACATGAATCTCTTCTGCCGGGAACAAAATCGCGGACAACAGGAGCAGTCGGAATAGTTACATCAATGAAATAAGTTCCGGCACTTGAGCCGATGACAGCATATTCTTTATTATCCTGCGTATCTGCCCATCCCCAAACGCTGTTGTAGCGAATTTGGT
>SCSP01000343.1 GCA_004297845.1 Bacteroidota bacterium
TTTAAAAACCAAAATGAAAAACCAAAATCACACCCCACCTAAATCCTCCCCGAAGGGGAGGACTTGTAGTACTACATCTCTCCCCCTTCGGGGGAGTTGGAGGGGGTGTTTCCTCCTCCTGCTCTCTCTCCCCTTTGGGGAGAGCCGGAGAGGGATGGCCCAAAATATCGGCATCAACACCACAGGTGCGGCAGCCACGGGTTCAGCGCTGCTGGATCTTAACACCGGAAACGCATTTGCAAACCCCAATGGCAAAGGGCTGCTTGTCCCTAATGTGGCGCTCACAGGCACAGGATCGGCAAATCCGGTTACAAGTCCGGCCACTTCGCTGTTGGTGTATAACACCGCCACCGTAAGCGATGTTACTCCCGGCTATTATTACTGGGATGGAGCGGCCTGGGTGCGGTTCAGTACGGGAGCCGGTGGCGGAGGCAGCGGATGGCTGCTCACAGGCAATGCGGGATTGGTGGATGCCACCAATTTTTTGGGAACTACGGCTGCTGCCGGTGATAAGCATCTTAACTTCAGAGTGAATAATATTAAAGCAGGAAGAATAGAAAATAATAACTCTGCCGGCAATGTATTTTTTGGTTATGCGGCAGGCAACGCCAGCGCTAATAACGGAATTAATACTGCCATCGGCAGCACCGCGCTTAACAGAAATACCACCGGCACAGGAAATGTTGCTGTTGGGGTGCAGGCGCTTTATTGGAATTTAGCAGGAATCAATAATGTTGGCATTGGATGGAATGCGCTTTTTTACAACACAGCAGACAACAATACCGCCATTGGAACAGAAGCGCTCAACAGCAACACCACGCCATCCGGCAATACCGCTATCGGAGCTTACGCGCTTTGGAAAAACACAACGGGATATGCCAATCTCGCCATCGGATATAATGCCCTTGCAAACAACATACAGGCAACAAAAAATATAGCCATAGGTTACGAAGCATTATACGCCCAGTCCTTCGGGGCTTTTTTTGAGGAACATAATAATATTGCTATCGGCTACCATGCCCTTTACGCAAACCAGCCAACTTCATCGCTCAATGGTCTTGAAAATATTGCCATAGGATCTGACGCGCTCAGTACCAACACCACAGGATATTCCAATACCGCTGTCGGACAAAAGGCGCTCGTGAACAACACCACAGGATTCTTTAATACTGCTATCGGACAAGAGGCGCAGAGGGACAACAGCACCGGAAATTATAATACCGCCATTGGAAGGTGGGCGCTTAGAGACAACACCGGGAGTAATAATACCGCCATCGGTTATCTCGCCAATGTATCAGCAGGTTCCAATGCCACTGCCATAGGAAATGGCGCGACTGTAAATGCAAGTAATAAGGTGAGAATTGGAAATGCTAGTGTGGGTGTAATTGAAGGGCAGGTAGCTTACACATCGCCTTCCGATGCAAGGTTTAAAGAAAACGTGAAGGAGGATATCAAGGGAGTTGATTTTATTATGAAACTCCATCCTGTTTCCTATAACTTTGACCGCCTTTCATTTGCAAAGCACATTAAGGAAAATACAGAGGGGCGAGAAAAGGAACTGAGGCAGTTGTCGCAAATCCGTTCCGTTGGTTTTCTGGCACAGGATATAGAAAAGATTATTAAGGAAACCGGCTTTGAAGCATTTGACGCTGTGCATGTTCCTGCAAACGAAAATGATAATTATTCTCTATCCTATTCGCAATTTGTTGTTCCTTTGGTAAAAGCGGTGCAGGAGCAGCAAAAAATAATAGAAAACCAGCAGCAGGCAATAAACAAACTCCAGTCTGAAAATGAAAACCTGAAAACGGAATTTGACAGTATGCTGAAAAAACTGGAAGGACCTTCAGGCATCAGAAAAACAAAATAAAATGGAAAGAGATTATTTTATAACAATCCTTTGATTAACTATACAGTCATCGCTGGAAGCAATTACCATGTAAACTCCGGAAGGAAGTTTACCGGACAAGCCAACGGATTGAACCAATATCCCGTTGCCAAGCACACATCCTTTCGAATAATATTCCTGACCTAAGCTATTGCGTATTACCAGTAATATTTCCTGCTCTTTTTCTCCACTGTATGAAATAAAAAAATCTCCGGACGATAGTGTAGGATAAACACTTAACACCTTCTTATCAGCGTTAAATTCTATCGACACCATATCGCTATACGTGAAAGATCCGTTAAAATCAATTTGCTTTAACCTGTAATAAGAAATTCCGCTGAATGGCTCAGGATCAGTTGCTTTGTAAGAAAGTACCGTGGAACTATTCCCTGCACCGTTCACCTTTGCGACTTCAAAAAAAGAATTTCTGTCCCGGGATTTTTCTACAGAAAAGTGATCGGAATTCTTTTCTGAGGCGGTTTGCCAGAAAACATCGACTGAATTTTCGTTGGGCTTTGCCCCGAAAGAAAGAAGTTCTACAGGAAAAGGATTAATTCCTCCATTCCTGTTTCCAAATGTAAACTTGCTGAATGATGTAAACGAACCGGATGTTATGCTTCCTGTTCCATTTCCTGTTGCAGTTCCTCCAATGTCTGTCCAAACAGTTGGTGTTCCGGATGTATTTTTTACAACGGTAAGATTGATATAATCTATAACCTGAATACTCGGATCATAATAAAGCGTTACAACTGCATTAGGATTCAGGTCCAAGGCGCTTGATCGGTCGATCTGCCAATACCGCTCGCTTGATACCTGGTCAATGGTAGGCGCCAGCGTATATCCTAAAGCCGTAGCTGAGGCATTGAACATTTCAGCAGTATAGGTATAAGAAGTTGCCGTTGAATGATCTACGGTAAGAACTGCCGGGCCCCAAATAGTTCCTTTGCCTATAGGAAAATTAATAGTTCCGGAGCCTAAAAAAGCCATCGCATAATTCATCGGACCGTCAATGTAACTGGTTGCCGAACCAATGCTTGTGGAGGCTCCACTGGCCAAGGTGAGCGTATTGGCTGAAGTAGTTCTGACAACGCCTTGAGTAAGGGTAAGTGTACCATCAATGGCAGCAGGACCATCGAGTGTGAGTTGAGGGGCGGTAATCTTCGTGTTATTGACAGTAACATTTTTATAGGTAAAATTATCGCCTCCTGATCCTGCAGATTTTGAAAATGTTTGTTGGTAATTAGTTCCATTATAGATAACGGTAGAAGTATTATTGCAAGTTAAAATTCCATAGGGCGTTGCGCCTCTTGCAAAGTTTCTTCCCAAATAAACAGAAGCCGTATTATTAAGTTGCAATTCCTCGGTATTTGCAGTGGCGGTGGTAAATGTAATATCTCTGTCAACTGTTAAAGAAGAGGAGCCATTTCCTGTGTAAAGAGTTTTAATTCCCCCTGTATTAGTGAAAGTAAGATCATTTGAAATGATTAGTGCAGCGCTATTGTTAAGAGTAAGCAGGTTATTATTTACCGTTCCCGCTGAGCTTGCCCAGATCATGTCGTTCCCGACAGTCATTGTCCCGGTATTATTGATCGTAAGACCAAACAAATTGGCTCCTCCGCTCCTGGTAAACGTAACATTATTTGTTACGCTTATTGCTCCAGCGTTATCAATAGTAACTGTGCCATCAAAATTATTCCCTGCATTGGTAAAAGACATGGGGCCGTTCACAGATAATGTAGCGCCATCAACGGTTAAACTCGTATTAGCAGTGGCTACTGTCATAACAAGGGTTGCACAAGACTGTGCAGTATTTACTGTAATGGCACGCCCTTGAATATACACTGCATTGGATACGCCCGGTGCAGAAGCAGCCACCGGACCCGCAAACGATACTTGAGACCAACTTGCTGCCGAGCTCCAATTTCCATCGGCAAAAGAATAATAACTGCCGCTGACATTATTAACACATAAGGTAAATGTGCCCTGGTACCCGGAAGATTGTGCGTCCACAGAAATGTAATACCAGTTTCCTGCTGTGAGCGCAGTAGTTACGATAGACACATCATCTCCGTTAGCTACATAACGAGAGCACGCAACTTGTGTTGTACCGTTTGATTGCCACAGGGCAAGCTGCGTGCGGGTTTGTGTTCCCTTGCCTCCACCTATATCTACTGTTATAGTAGCGTCAGTATAAATTGCCTGAAACTTGAACCAGCGGTTATACAAAGGAACTCCGCCCGTAGTGTTCCAGCACGAACCCGCATTCTTGTCGCTCGTTCCGCCTATGGTGGTATAAGCCGCATCGGCAGAGCACCATCCGGCAAGATTAGTAATTGTGTTGGCTCCTTCATAAAAATCATAATCAGGAGTATCGTCAATACATAATGTGAACGTACCTTGGTATCCGGAAGATTGTGCATCCACAGAGATATAATACCAATTACCAATAGTTAAACCAACAGCATTCACTACAACATCATCTCCGTTACTTGTATAACGGTTACAGCTTACTGCGGTTGTTCCGTCTGATTGCCACAGGGCAAGCTGCGTGCGGGTTTGTGTTCCCTTACTGCCGCCTATATCTATTGTTACATTGATTGTTGGAGTGGTTGCCTGAAATTTAAACCAGCGATTATATAATGTAAGTCCTCCGGTAGTGTTCCAACATGCTCCGACATTCTTATCCGTAGTTCCGCCTGTGGTAGTGTATGCAGCATCAGCGGAACACCATAAATTAATATCGGTTAATATAACTGCTCCCTGATAATAATCATAATCCACCGCATCGCTTAAACACAAGGTGAACGTACCCTGGTATCCCGAAGATTGCGCATCGACCGATATATAATAAACATTTCCCGGGGTGAGGGTAACA
>SCSP01000344.1 GCA_004297845.1 Bacteroidota bacterium
TTTTTATATTCCCAACGCTTTTTCTCCCAACGGGGATGGTGAGAACGATATTTTCTATGTGAGAGGGAATTGTATAAAAGAACTGACTTTCATTATTTACAACCGCTGGGGAGAAAAGGTCTTTGAAACAACCGACCCCAAAATATGCTGGGATGGAATATATAAAGGCAAACCGCTCAACACAGCGGTGTTTGTTTATTACATGGAAGCAACGCTCACTAATGGAGAAAAAATAAACAGGAAAGGAAATATCAGTTTGATAAAATAATGGCTTATGAAAAAAAGATGAGAAAACATTTTCGGATGAAACATGGTTTATTGTCAGCGGCCCTCCGCACTTTTGGGGCAATTATTTGTTCCTTGCTTTTTTCGGAAAGTTTTGGCGGCATTTATTACGCAGCCGCCAATGGAAGCGACTCCAACCCGGGAACCATTAATCAGCCTTTCCTGACTCTTAACTATGGCGTAAGTTTTCTTTCTGCAGGGGATACGCTCTATGTCATGAGCGGCACATACGATGAGTCGCTGGTTCACACAATTCCGGCAGGCACATCATGGACTGCGCCCGTAACCGTAGCCGCCTATCCAGGAGATATCGTCACGCTTAAACCAAATGCCGGTGCGGGCGATGTACTCCGCTTCGTAGGCCCTCAGCAGTACATCGTCATTGATGGGCTGATTCTTGACGGGGTGAACACCATCCACGAAGTGGTGAAGATCACATGGAGTGGAGGAGGGGATGCCCATCACATCCGGATACAAAATTGTGAGATTAAAAACAGCCCCGGGCAGGGTATTCTTACATCGAGAGATGCAAATTACAATGAGTTTATTAATTTAAAAGTGCATGATAACGGAGCCAGTGATTTTGACCACGGACTTTATATTGCGAGCAGTAACAATCTGGTAGAAGGATGCGAAATATATCAGAATGGAGGGTGGGGGGTACATGTATATGATGAAAATTATTGGAACGCAAATAACAATATTATACGGGCAAACAAAATTTACAATAATGCCCGGATTGGAAATCGCGGCCGCGGCATCATCCTGTCTTCCGGTACCGATAATATTGCCTGCAATAACCTGATATGGGGAAACAATGGAGGAATACAGATTAATTATAACGTTGCAAATTCACAGGTATACAATAATACTATATGGGCAAATAATGGAGGCGATGGGCTATATGCGGAAGGCATATATATTGGCAGTGGCAGCTCAGGCGCAATCATTAAAAATAACATCTGCTGGCAAAACAACTCCGGTGGTATCAGTGATTATGGCGCTGCGACCACTCTTTCCAACAACTTAACCTCCGATCCCCAATTTGTCAATGCCGCAGGCGCAGATTTTCACCTTCAACCGGGTTCTCCTGCCATTGATGCCGGATTAAATCTTTCTCCTGATGTAGTGGATGATTTCAGCGGCACACTTCGTCCGCAGGGGCTGGACTATGACATCGGAGCGTATGAATACACCGCCAATCCCAACAGCAGCTCAGAACTTCCGAAAACAGAAAACGAATGGTTTGTGTATCCCGCTGTCGGCAGCGGAATATTTGAAATTCAAATCCCGATAGCTATCGGGACCATGTTCAATATTCAGGCAGTGGAAATCTACAATATGCTTGGGGAAAAAGTATATGGGCGAACAATAAATGCGAGACACAAAACCGTAAACCTGAGCGAAGCGGAAAGCGGAATATACTTTGTGAAAATCCTATACGGGGGGAAAGAAAAAACACAGAAAATCATAATCATTAAATAAAAAACAAAATGAAACAAATCATCCCCATCGCAGTAATTGCTTTACAATCTTTAATCTGCAATCTGCAATCTGCCAGAACATCGGCATCAACACCACGGGCGCGGTAGCCACAGGTTCAGCGCTGCTGGATCTTAACACGGGAAATGCATTCGGAAACCCCAATGGCAAAGGGCTGCTCATCCCTAATGTGGCGCTCACAGTTACTTCGTCTGCAAATCCGGTTGCCACTCCTGCCACTTCGCTGTTAGTGTATAACACCGCTACCGTAAGTGATGTTACTCCGGGTTATTATTACTGGAGTGGAACCGCATGGGTGCGGTTTAATACCGGGGCAGGCGGAGGCGGAGGATGGCTGCTTCTTGGCAATTCAGGCACCGTGGATGGTACTGACTTCCTCGGCACCATCGATAATAGACCGCTTAACTTCAGAGTGTTCAATACAAAAGCAGGAAGAATAGAAACTGATAACGCTCTTGGTAATGTATTTCTTGGTTATATGGCAGGCAATGTTAGCGCTAATAACGGAATTAATACTGCCATCGGCAGCACTGCGCTTAAAAGCACCACTACCGGAACGGGTAATACAGCAGTTGGAGTACAGGCGCTTGTGACCAATATTTCAGGAAATAACAATGTCGCTGTCGGATTTAATGCGCTTTCGAGTAATCAAGCGGGAGGCGAAAATACCGCCATCGGCATAGATGCCCTCTTTGGTAACACAGCCACTGGCAATACTGCCATCGGATGGCGCGCCCTCAGTGGCAACAGCACAGGATACGGCAATACTGCCATCGGATTGAGTGCGCTTAATAGTGTCGGACAAGGATGTGCAAACACAGCTATTGGCAGTTCTGCATTATACAAACAATCCTTCGCAGGCTTCTTTTGGGCCACCAACAATGTGGCTGTCGGATATCAGGCGCTTTACTCTAACCAGCCAACTTTTGACGGAAATGGCAATGATAATACTGCCGTAGGTAATTCCGCGCTGTATTGCAACACTACGGGGTACTACAATATAGCTATCGGAGAGCGGGCGCTTTCCGGAAGTGATATCACAGACCCCACTACCACTCCTATTACAGGTAATAGCAATGTCGCCATCGGGAGGTGGGCGATGTTTCAGACAACATCGGGATATTCTAATACCGGTGTCGGATTACAGGCGCTTAGTTCTCTCACCACAGGATTCCGCAATACGGCTGTGGGACAATCTGCTCTTTCATCGGTTCAAACCGGAACTAATAATACCAGTATCGGTTATCTGGCTAATGTTGACTGGAACCTTAGTAATTCCACGGCAATAGGCAGCGGAGCCTCAGTTACTGTGAGTAATAAAGTGCGCATTGGAAATGCATCTGTAACTGTGATTGAAGGGCAGGTAGATTTCACATGGCCTTCCGATGCAAGGTTTAAAGAAAACGTGAAGGAGGATGTAAAAGGAATTGATTTTATCATGAAACTCCATCCTGTTTCCTATAACTTTAACCGCCTTTCGTTTGCAAAGCATATTAAGGAAAATACAGAGGGGCGCGAAAAAGAACTACAGCAGTTGTCGCAAATCCGTTCCGTTGGTTTTCTGGCGCAGGATATAGAAAAGATTGTTAAGGAAACCGGCTTTGAAGCATTTGACGCTGTTCATGTTCCTGCAAACGAGAATGATAATTACGGTTTATCCTATTCACATTTCGTTATTCCGCTTGTAAAAGCGGTGCAGGAGCAGCAGGAGATAGTTAAGGATTTGAAAACATCAAACAATGATTTGCAGTCAACAATAGGCAAACTGCAAACAGAAATCCTTACTCTTAAATCCTTACTTCTTATTCTGCAATCCGATTACGATACACGCCTCAAAAAGCGGCAGGAACAATTAGGCAACAAGGCGGAGAAATAAAACGGCAACCAGATAATCGGTTAGGCAGAAAAATGGAAAAGTAAAAGTGCTTGTAATCAATAAAGTTAAATATATCTGGGCATACCGTATAACCGGTTGTTGGCTGTTTCTCCCTTTAGGGTCGGGGTAGCGCCTTCTCCCTCATCCGCTATAAGACGTATCTCGCCTTTTGGCGGACCACTTCCGCAAACGGGCGGTTTTCGATTTTACTTTCGAGCCAGCTGATGTAATCAAAAGAATTAAAAGCATTTTTTTCATCCGCGTCTTTTGTAAGAGGCAATAATTTGTTTTTTAGTTTTTGAAATGCCTGTATCCGTTCTTTTTGATCGGTGGTTTTCGGGAGTTCATTGCGGAGAAAATAAATAATTACAGTTTCAAACTTATGCAGTTGTTCTTTTCTTTTCAGGTAGCGGTAAAGGGATTGAATGAGCGGAACCAGCAAATCCATATTGCCGGCTTCATAATGGGCAATAATATAGAATAAGCGGAGAAAACCTTCCAGATCGGGGCGGATGTTCAATGAAAGGTCATTCCGTGTCCGGTTAAGCCAGTGAATGCAGTTTTTGTATTGCCCGTCTCCAAAATAGGAAATGGCAATATTGGGGAACAACATGAATTTTTCATAATCATTCATGGATTGTTCATATTCGCCAAGTTGTTTGCTGATCTCCACCGCAGCAGAAACAGCGATGGAAAATTGTCCTGTAACAGTATAATAATTAAGTCGGTTGATGGCAGTAAAGTAAAAAAGTTTTTTCTTTTCATCGGATGATTTTGCCAACGGGGCCAGCGATTCAAGTTCTTTGAGATAGAGCGGAATCTCATTATACTTTTTATTCAGCGTGCAGACATCAAGCATGTTATGCAAATGCGCAATAAATGAATCGACAGCATGCCGGATTTTTTCGGGATGTTTTTTAAAAAGGGCGATAATATTCCTGGAGGAATGGTAAAGCCCGCTCCTGTCATCCATGATTCCGGAATAAAAAACATGCACGCCATGAAAACGAAGTTTTGCTTCAAATGTTTTTGCCATATCCGCATGGGTTAAAAACCGGCTTTGCATCATTTTTTTAATTTTCCCAAGGCGGTTTTTGTTCCGTTTAATGCCATACAGGTAGTAATGAATGAGCATTTCAGAATAATTATTCCGGTAAATTTTTTCGTTTTGCTGTAAAGACAATTCATCCGTTTCTTCGCGAAGGATATTTCGGATCCATGATACATCAGCGTTATTTACAGCAAGCTTCATTTCCCAGCGGCTGAGTATTTCCATCAGGGCATGATGCATTTCATGCTCACGGGCTGTTTCTTTCGCCTTTCGGATGATCTTTTTCGATTGCGCGTATAACTCTTTTTCATACAGAATTTCCGCTTCATGGATCAAATCCCTTATTTCTGAATGAATGCTGCGATGGTACGAGCGCAGGGCTTTGAGTATCTGGCGGTAGAGGTATTTTTTTACAGAGGGCAAATACCTGACAATGCTTTCGGAATGCAGATAACGCTTCAATTTTTGTTCATCGTACGTTTTTTGCTTCGCGATGGCATCAAACAAGAGGATGTATTTGTTCTGTTTGCCAAGAACCAGCAACGATGCGTATTTTTTGAAATAGGACTTTTCAGTGCCGCTCAGCGATTTTATAAGGTCAAAAAGATCTTCGGATGCTTTCATTTGAGTTACAAGGTAAAACCTGAAACAAAGATAAGCAAAAACATCATAAATAATTCATGAACCTTAAAAAATCGTCAAAAATGCCTGTTTTGCCTTATATCCTGCTATGGATTGATTTTTATGCTATTGAAATGAGATGCCATAATAGACTATAAATGATTTTACATATTGATTCAGGCGACTTACCTTTATAAAAACAAAAAACAAACAAAATGAAAACCACAATTCTTCATCAGTCAGGCTCCTGCCCTGCGCAGCAAGCCGGGAGCAATGCCCGTTTCTCTAATCTTTTCAGAGGTTGGGGGACTTCACCCCGTTTTCCATTTCTCCGGATTAAACCGGGAGTAAAACCGGTTTTTCTCTTTTCCTTTCTTTTTTTTCTCTTTATTTCCATATCGGAAACAGGTTGGGTGGAGGCCGTGTTTCCTCAAAACACATGGGTGCAGAAAGCCGATTTTCCTGCATTGCGAACTAGTGCTGTTGGTTTTTCCATAGGCGCCAAAGGATATATCGGAACAGGATGGGCTCCGCGACAAAAAGACTTTTGGGAATGGGATCAGGCAACAAATATCTGGACACAGAAAGCGGATTTGGGAGGACCGGGAAGAAGTGGCGCTGCGGGATTTTCCATAGGCAGCAAAGGCTACATCGGAACGGGACTGCCTGACCTTCCTGGTATGTTACGGGATTTCTGGGAATATGACCCGGCAAATAATGTATGGACTAAAAAAGCGGATTTTGGCGGAGCGGGAAGACAATCAGCTGTTGGCTTTTCCATTGGCACAAAAGGATATATCGGAACAGGAATTGATGCCGGTTTTACCACTCTGCAGGATTTCTGGGAATATGACCCTTCCGCGGATACATGGACACAGAAAGCGCCCTATGGCGGAAAATCAACATGCAACGCTGTTGGCTTTTCCATAGGCGGAAAAGGGTATATCGGAACAGGCCTGAAAGGCGTACTGCTTACACGGTCACGGGACTTTTGGGAATGGGATCAGGCAACCAATGTATGGACCCAGAAAGCGGATTTTGGCGGAACAGAGAGAGAAGCCCCTGCTGGTTTTTCCATTGGCAACAAAGGGTATGTTGGATCAGGACTCGATAACAATGGAGTGACGAATGATTTCTGGGAATGGAATCAGGCAACAAATATCTGGACACAGAAGGCGAATTTTTCAGCATACAGGTATTTAGCTGTTGGCTTTTCCATTGGCAACAAAGGGTATATAGGTACCGGGACGGGTCCTCCGCTAGGATGGACGCCAGGAGATCACTTCAAGCCAGCGACTTGGAATGACTTTTGGGAATACACACCCGATTCGGTAAACTGCAGCCTTTCACCGGTTATTGCCTCCGACCCCAGCCCCTCTACCACCCTTTGCGTGGGCCAGAGCGCGTACATCACCGCATCGGGCGGCACAGGCTACTTATGGAATACAGGCTCCACCTCCGCGTTCATGGTGGCGAATCCAACAATCACCACCACCTATTCCGTAACTGCAACCGATGCTTCCGGGTGTACCGGCACGGCCGCGGTTACTTTTATAGTGGATCCAAACTGCGCAAGCACCGGCATTTCCCAGCTTGATGCCAACGAACTGAAGGTGGAAATATGGCCCAATCCTTCCAGCGGGGCAATCAATTTGAAAGCCAGTCAATTTGAAGATTTGAAAATTGAAAGCATCGGAATATATAATGTATTCGGGGAAAGGATTTATCCGGCTGTTGATTTTCAAATTAACCGGTCTTCTCCGCAAGGAGTCCTTAGGACAAATTTTCAAATTGATTTGAGCGAACAGCCCAATGGCGTTTACTTTCTGAGGATACAAAAAGGCGATGCGGTGATCAATAAAGAGATCATCATACAGAAATAATATACATAATGGTACAGATAACAAACAAAAAAGCATTTTTTCAAAACCTAATGACAAAATGAAGAACAAATCAACCCTCGCGCAGTTTTTAATCACTGCAATCTTTTTTCTCCCTCTTTCTGTGGCATTTTCACAAAACACGTGGACGCCCAAAGCCGATTTTGTAGGAACAGCAAGATATGGCGCTGTGGGCTTTTCCATTGGCGTCAAAGGATATGTCGGAACGGGATGGGATGGTAAACGCATGAAGGATTTCTGGGAATGGGACCAGGCAACAAATGTCTGGACACAGAAGGCAGATTGTGGAGGCGCAGAAAGGTCTTCTGCTGTGGGCTTTTCCATCGGCAACAAGGGGTATATCGGAACAGGGCTTGCTGCCAGTGGTACCACGCAGGATTTCTGGGAATGGGACCAGTCAAGTAATATCTGGACACAGAAAGCTAATTTTGGAGGACCGGCAAGACATTATGCTGTTGGTTTCTCCATTGGCAACAAAGGGTATATCGGAACAGGAGAAGATGCAACAGGCGCGATCAAGCAGGATTTTTGGGAATGGAATCAGGCAAGCAATGTATGGACACAGAAAGCAAATTTTGGCGGCAAAGCAAAAGAAGCTGCTGTTGGCTTTTCAATTGGAACCAAAGGGTATATCGGAACAGGACTGGAGGGTAGCGCAGTAACACCAACACGAGATTTTTGGGAATGGGATCAATCAAGTGATGTATGGACGCAGAAAGCCGATTTTGGCGGAACAGCAAGATATTCGGCAGTAGGGTTTTCCATTTGCAACAAAGGGCATATCGGAACGGGAGAGGATGGCAGTGGCGCAGGCACACAGGATTTCTGGGAATGGGATCAGGCGACAAATGTCTGGACACAGAAGGCGGATTGTGGCGGAGGGCCAAGATATTGGGCTGTTGGTTTTTCCATCGACAGCATGGGGTATATAAGCACCGGGGTTTCTCACGCCTACAACAAGAATGTTTATAATGACTTTTGGGAATATACATCCGGCTGCACCACAACGGGCTGTGCTGTTACCGCAGTTATTTCCTCCGATCCAAGCAGCACAGTTTGCGTAGGCCAGAATATTTTTATCTCCGCATCGGGCGGCACAACCTATTCATGGAACACAGGCGCTGTGGGTGCAAATATAGTAGCTACTCCCAGCGTTACCACTACCTATTCCGTAACAGTAACCGATGCTTCCGGATGCACCGGCATAGGTACTCTTACTGTTCCGGTAGATCCAAACTGCAATGCCACCGGCATATCGCAGTTTAACAACGCGGAAGTTCTTCAGGTGGAAGTGTGGCCCAATCCTTCCATCGGAGAATTTAGGATTGGGGATTTAGGATTAGGGATTTATAACTTGGATTTGTATAATGTGTTTGGAGAAAAAGTGCATTCCGGTAAAATCCTGAATCCCGAATCCCAAATCCTTAATCT
>SCSP01000345.1 GCA_004297845.1 Bacteroidota bacterium
AAAAAACCGGAGAACACCAAAGGAAAAACCAAAGGCAAGCCTCCTGTCAACCTGAAAGCCCCGGTTATTCCAACTCCGGAAGATACTGCCAGGAAGAAGGAGAAAAAACCTTTCCTGCTGCCTCAGTATTTTGCACGTACGGTGATGATGCTGAAGAATGTTTCGGTGAATTACACCAACAGCGAAGGCATGGCGCTTTCAGGTTACAACGACAGCACCAAATATTTTGGTATGCATCAGGGATCCAATGGACTTGCACCGGGACCGGGTTTTGTTTTCGGGCAACAGAATGATTTCGGCTCCGAAAATCTTCCGTTCACAGAATACACTGCAAATAAAGGCTGGCTGAAGCAGGCCATAACGATGAACACTCCCTTCACGCAAAACAAGACGCAAAATATTACGGGCCGCGCAAACATAGAACCCATGCCCGGTTTCAAGGTCGAATTGACAGCGAACAGAAACCAGTCGAAAAATTACAGCGAGTTTTTCCGCTGGGGATTTGATAATATGCTGGGGGATTCAGCTTTCCTGCATCAAAGTCCCACCGAAAGCGGGAATTTCAGCATGTCGTTTGTAACCTGGAAAACAGCATTCGAAAAAACAAATAAAAATTATCAATCAGATGCCTTTGACAAATTTCTGGAGAACAGAGAAAAAATATCCGAACAATTGGCAAATGCACATTCAGGATATACCGGGGGAACATTTACGGGAGTTGACGGGCAAACCTACCAGGATGGCTATGGACCTACTTCACAGGCAACGCTCACCTATGCGTTTCTTTCAGCCTATTCCGGAAAAAATCCGGCAGGGTATTCGTTGAAGACCTTCCCCAGCCGTCCTGCCCCTAACTGGAGAATTACGTATGATGGTTTGTCAAAATGGAAGTTGCTGAAGAAGTATGTTAAAACAGTTACGCTCAGTCACGCGTATCGCTCCTCTTACAGTTTCTCTTACACAAACAATTTAAAATCGTTATTGGACGGAACCGGGAAAACTCCAATTCAGACCGACATCAACAACGATTATATTTTTTACGAGCAGATGAATTCAGTTTCCATTGCGGAGCAATTCAGTCCGCTGATCAAAGTGGATGTGTCCCTGCAAAACAGCATACAAGTGAACTTCGCAATCAAGAAAGAAAGAAACCTGGCGCTCAGCTTTGCAAACAACCAGCTTACCGAAGTGGCCAGCAAGGAGTTTGTGATCGGAACAGGCTACCGCTGGAAAAATCTTGTTTTGAAGAACCCGTTCAGGAAAAGCAAGGATAAAAAAGGAATCAAAAGCGATCTGAATCTGAAATTCGATTTTTCCATACGCGAAAACCTGACCATGATACGAAAAGTGGTGGAAGGCGTTACACAGCCAACCGCAGGGCAAACTATTTATTCCTTGAAAACCACTGCTGATTACCAGATCACCCAGCGCATCACGGCAAGATTATTCTATGACTGGCTGCTGACCAACCCGCGCATTTCCACCAGCTTCAGATCCTCCAACACCAACGGAGGCGTGAGCATTCGCTTCTCTCTGACGTAGCCGTCATTGCGAGCGCAGCGAAGCAATCTCATGACGCCATTATAAATTTTGCTGCGAAGCGTGTCCCCCTCTCCGAGGGGTAGGGGGAGGAGAAAGTCCGGAGGACTGGATAAATCGAGCGTAGCGAGGACGCTACGCTCAGCAGGGAAACGGAATCTTTTTTACCAAACCATCTCCCCCAAAAATATTTTCTAAGAAACACGACTGTAATGCCAAAATATGTTAAAACCAAGGATTTTCAGCCCAAAAGCGTATCTTTGGAGGGAAATATCCCCGGTATGAAATACATATATAATGTAGTGCTCATTGTCCTTTTTTCGCTGATGCAGATTGGTTGCGGGCCCATGGAGGAAAAGACCTCAGTTGTTGCGCTCACTCAGGCCCAGATGCAGAATCCGGTTAAATGGGAGTTCTCCGTAAATAAGATATCTGAAACAGAGGCCGAACTTGTGTTTAAGGCAGACATTGAAAAGGGCTGGCATTTATACTCTCAAGAGCCAGGCAGCGATGTTGTAATTCCAACTTCTTTTCAAATTACTGCTTCCAAAATTTTCTCTCTCGAAGGAAGTGTTAAGGAAATAACAAAGCCCATTAAAAAGGAAGAGCCTATTTTGGATAATGCGGTAATTGCTTATTTTGAGAACAATGCCGAGTTCAGGCAAAAAATAAAAATAAATTCGAAAGATGGATTCAGCATCAGCGGAACGCTCAACTATATGAGTTGTGATGATAGAATGTGCCTTCCGCCCACAGATGTGGATTTTGAATTTAGGATAGAAGGAACAGGACCTGCAATACCGGATAGTGCAGATAGTACTCATGCCCGGGTTCAGGACACAACTGTTAAAACAAGTTCTGCTTCCGGAAATCCTTATAAGTTTTTTTCTATTGATCTTAATAATCCTGCCGGCCCCTGCGGTGAAAAGCGCGAGGATCTTACACTCTGGGGAATATTTCTGTTGGGAATTCTGGGAGGCGCTATTGCTTTGCTCACTCCTTGTGTGTTTCCGATGATTCCGCTTACGGTGAGTTTTTTTACAAAGAGCGGAACAAGCAAAAAAGGAATGAGGGATTCCATGCTGTACGGATTTTTTATCATGTTCATTTATTTTTTACTGAGTATGCCATTTCATCTTATCCCCGGCATTGATCCTGAAGTGTTGAACCGGATATCCACAAACACCTGGCTTAATATTCTGTTCTTCCTGATTTTCGTTGTGTTTGCAATTTCTTTCTTCGGATATTTTGAGATTACGCTTCCCAGCCGCTGGGCCACCCAAACAGATTCGGCTTCCAATTTTGGCGGGTTTGCCGGAATTTTTTTCATGGCGCTTACGCTCGCCATTGTTTCTTTTTCCTGCACCGGGCCTATCCTGGGGACCTTGCTTGCCGGAACGCTGAATGCCGACAGCGCAGGCACGATTAATTTTCTGGGCATGGATCTGCAGATCGTTGCAGTGAAACTTACCATTGGAATGCTGGGCTTTGGATTAGCTTTGGGATTTCCTTTCGCCCTGTTCGCGGCATTCCCTGCCTGGCTGAACTCGCTTCCCAAATCGGGCGGATGGCTGAACTCTGTAAAAGTGGTTTTGGGTTTTGTGGAAGTGGCCCTCGCCATCAAATTCTTTTCCAATGCGGACTTAGTGGAACAGTGGGGATTTTTAAAGCGTGAAACTTTTTTTGCGCTCTGGTTTCTTTGCGGAGTCGGACTGACCTTATATATTTTCGGTATCCTGAAATTTCCGCACGACAGTCCTGTGAAAAAATTTTCTGTTTCCCGCCTGGTATTTGGCTTTGCCGCGCTGGCATTCACTGTTTATTTATTCCCAGCCATCATTGGCGCTAAATGGTGGAACTATCATTTGCTCAGCGGGTTTCCTCCGCCCAACTATTACAGCTATTTTAACAAGACACACGACAAAAAAATATTCACTGATTTTTCGGAAGGCATGGCCTATGCCAGGGAACAGAACAAGCCGGTGATGCTGGATTTCACGGGCTGGGCCTGCGTAAACTGCCGGAAAATGGAAGAAGATGTTTGGCCGGTAGAAGCTGTAAAGAACATTCTCGACAATGACTATGTGGTGATCTCCCTCTATGTAGACGAACGCACCAAACTTTCGGAAGAAAAACAGCACACTGTGGATGTTCCTGACGGAGAAGGGGGCAAAAAAAAGAAAAAGATCCGCACCATCGGAGATCAGTGGAGTACGCTGGAGGCGCTCACCTTCGGAAATAATACCCAGCCTTTATATGTTTTGCTTAGCCCGGATACTGTTTTATTAGGCAACCCTGTGGGATACACTCCGAACATTGACTCATACGTGAAGTACCTGAACTGCGGGTTGGAAACATTTGAGCGGGGGAAAAAGTAACTTCCCGAAGCGAGGGAGGACTCTCCGCAATATTTATCCGGCTATCATTATCCTTTCCCGCATCGTACTTTGTCTGAGAGCAACTTGCCAAGATAAAAGAAACGGTCAAGCCGATTGTGTTACTTTTATTTTTTTATCATCCAGCACCTTTTTAATATCCGGCTTAAAGTACTTGCTGCTTTTCATAATCTTGCCGTCTTCCCGGAAAATGGGCTGCCCCTTGTCATCCAGTTTGGACATATTGCTGCGATGTATCTCATCAAATATCTCTTCAATTTTATGCTGGAGGCCGTGCTTTAAAATGGAGCCGAAGAGGATGTACATTTTATCGCCCAGTGCATCGGCAATTTCTACGAGGTCACCGCGCTTACAGGCTTCGAGATATTCGTCATTTTCTTCCTGCATGAGGCGGTGGCGGAGCAGGTATTCGGCTTCGGTAATGGCTCCTTCGGGATTTTCGCGGGAGCCGATCTTAAATACGGAGTGAAATTCCTTAACGAAATTTATTTTTTTGATGAGGATATTCTTTTCTTTTGTCATTTCTAAATTATTATACCGAAGTATGAATAACAGCTATACGAACATACGAAGTACGAACTGTTCGCGTGTTCGTAGGTTCGTATATAGTTCGTACTTCGATGGGATAATTATTTTCCTTTCGCAGCGTTATACTCAGAGTTTAAACCCGCCAGCACCTGCTGTGTAACATCCAGCGAGTCATTTACGCCCAGCACACCTCCGCCCGTTGTGGTATAAGCCATTGCACAGTAGTATCCGTGCTCTTTATTAAAGCGGGTAAGAAAATTGTAAATGGATTTCTGCACATCTACATTGGAGTTGTCCATTTCGTTCATCACCTTATCCTGGTTCTGTTCCATAGCCATGATGTCATCGCGCTTTTTCTGAAGGCCCTGCTCAATGGCAGTTCCCTGTTCTTTGGTATACACTCCTGCGCCCGCTTTTTCCATGTAATCCTGATATTCTTTCTGAAATGCATCCACTTTAGCCTGGTAGGATTTCTGGTAGGTAGCTACTTTTCCTTCCACCTGCGCTTTTGCCTTTTTTGCAAACTCATAGTGTGTAAAGAGGCTGTCTGCATTAATGAAAACAACCGGAACATTTTTTGGCAGTTCCGATAAAACGACCCGCGTTGCAGCAGCAGTGGAATCCGAAGCTCCCGCCATTGCAGTTGTTTCATTGTTGCCCCCGGAAAATTGTTTGTAATACAGGAAGCCTACTGCCAATAGCAGTGCTATGTTCAATGCAAGAGAAATGTTTTTCATAAGTTTGTTTAGGGAGTAAAAGTAGATTTTAATATAATGCTAATATACAACATACTGTAATCAGCTTTTCTTCAACAGGTTCATCTTCTGGGCATAGTGCGCGCAGAAATCTTTCAGGTCCTCGGCAATTTTTTCCTCTCCGGTGGCACGCTTGAGGGTATCGGCCATAGAGAGAAGCGCCTGATGAAAGAACACTTTCATTTCATCCACGAGCATGTCTTTGGTCCAGAGGTCTATGCGCAGGGTGTTGTTCTCTTTGGCATCCCACAAGGCTATCATCACGCTTTTGCAGCGGCTTTTTTCTTCTGCATCGTCAGCCGTCCAGTCTATGGAAACAGGTAATTTGTTTTCGTCAAGGCTTACGGTGAATTTTATTTCTGAAGTTTTCATATTGAAAAGGTATAAGGTATAGAGGTATAAGGTGTAAAATAAAATGAAGGGGCTGTTCCCTATGCTTTATGCCCTATCCCTTTATGCCTCTTTATGGTTTATATTTTGACATTGATAATATCTTCTGAGCGTCTATTTCCTGCATAAGTTGTTCAAATGTAATAGATGGATTGCTCCCCACGTATTTTCTTACAATTTGCCAGCCTATCCATACCCCTGTTCGTCCGGGAGATTCCTTTACAAAACCCGTGGTGAATGGGGCTTCTCCGGTAAATTTTGTGACCATTGTGATGTCGTTTGAATAAAGCAATTTGTTTTTTATCAGGAAGCCCCACATGTTGTTCTCATTCTCCACACACCAGTCTAACTGGTTTTTTGTGAATCCGATCTTGATGGAATCGTGTGTATCGGGCATCAGGGCATCTTCCAGATAGAGAAGTTTGCCCTGATAAATCATCTCATTAAGCAGCGTTCCGCTTTTATTGGTGTTAGGGAATGCTTTTGCCATCCAGGCATGAACGAGATCGGTAACAATGTATTCTTTGCGCATGTTCACCCTTTTGTAGTTCGGGAATTGAATCATTTCGTAAAAACGGGCTTTGGAACCCAAATACATTTCCAATCCTATTGAAAAAGAAGAGTCGGCTGCAGCAATCGCGTAATTGAATCCCGACATCATGGCTACCACATGCGGCAGTTTGGCGTTCGGGTAGTAATAGTTGTAATGACGGAAAACATCGGTAAGCTTTTGTTCGGTCTGATTCAAGTCGGGAAAAACTTTTTGGCAATCATCATATGCGGCCCGCATATCCTTATCGGTTACAAATCGTATGATTTCGGGAATGCAGGCGCTGTCGGTAATTCCGCGGGGGCATAGAATATTTTTTACGAACAGGTCCGTAAAGCCTGGATATTTTTCCTGCATTTCGGGAAGAGACCGGGATATATTACCGGCATTCAAGGCAAAAAAGTCCCGGTCGAAGCGCGAAACATATACTTCAGGCACCTGAATATCCGAGACATCCACCTCCAGGCGGTTGGTTTCGCAAGAGGATAAAATCAGGCAGGCAAAAAGCATATAAAAAGAGAGGAGAGCAGGGAGAGGGGTTAAATGGCAAAACATCGTAAAAATTTATTATTATTGCATGCTGAATGTACAAAGACAAAATTAGAATCATTCACCATACAACTTACTAAAACATGAAAAAGGTATTCACAGGACTAATGTTGTTAATGTTTTCCATTTCGATTTTTGCGAGGGAAGGCGATACGGATATGAAGAACTTCCGTTTCGGAGTTACAGCGCTGCCCTCCCTCTTTTGGTATACTCCGGATGATTTGAAAAAATTTCAGAAGGGAGGAACCACATTCGGGTTTGGAGTTCTTATTAACGCAGAATACAGCTTCAGCGGAAATTTTGCAATTGGTTTTGGAGCAGGAATTGGATCCTGCGGGGGAAAGGTAGATTTTCTGGATACTGTACAATATTATGTTAATGACGGAGATGTGCTTCCATTGAAAGATGGAAAACCCGACCTAAGCAACGTAGCGGGCAAGGTTGACACCTTTTTGCTTAAGTCCCGCACTTATAAGGCAAGTTATTATAACATACCCATTTCGTTAAAGATGCGAACAAATGAAATAGGTTATTTGCGGTATTTTATCGAGCCTCGTCTTAATATTGGAATAAGAAAAAAAGTTCGTGCAGACGATGATGTTGTTAATTGGGGTTCAGGCTCAACAAACGTAGTTAAGAACCCGGACTTAAATATTTCCAAGGATATGTCAGCCCTTCGCATGTCAGTTACCATAAGCGGTGGAGGGGAGTATTACCTTTCCGGATCAACTGCTTTTGTATTTGCCATCGGATATGATTATGGATTAAGCAATGCGGTGCAAAGCACATCGGATAATTTACTTCGCACCAAAGATAAAGCGAGAAAGCCGCTGGAACAAAAATTCAATCAGAACGGACTTACTCTTTCGGTAGGCATACTTTTCTAACCACATAAGTTTTTTACCTTTAATCCCTTGGCTGAACGGTCAGGGGATTTTAATTTCGCCTCGCTCTATATCCCTTCCCAAAGCAGAGGGACTTACTGAATGAAAAAAAAGGCAACCATAAAGCATATTGTTGATTGGCTGAAAAGCTATTGTGCCGAATCCGGCATGAAAGGATTCGTGATAGGTGTTTCCGGAGGAATTGATTCCGCGCTTACGTCCACGTTGTGCGCGCTCACAAAAAAACCGGTGATCGTTTTGAATATGCCCATCCTTCAAAACACGGATCAGTATTTCCTGGCAGCCCAACACATTGACTGGCTGAAGAAAAAATTCAGGAATGTTTCTTCGTACGATGTGAATCTGACCGATACTTTTCTCAAACTGAAAGAAGCGCTGCCACCGGAGATACAGGATGATCACAGCATGGCTAACACACGTTCCCGCCTGCGCATGCTCACGCTTTATGCGGTTTCCACGCACCATAAAATGCTGGTGGCGGGCACCGGAAACAAAGTGGAGGATTTCGGGGTGGGATTTTTCACCAAGTACGGGGATGGAGGGGTGGACCTCAGCCCCATTGCCGGTCTGATGAAATCGGAAGTGTATGTGCTGGCTGCTGAACTTGGAGTGATCAAAGGAATCTTGAAAGCAGCCCCCGTAGATGGACTTTGGGCAGATAACCGGACGGATGAGGAGCAGATAGGGGCAACGTATGAAGAATTGGAAGGAGCGATGAAATATTTAAGTTCCAGGTTTCAGGTTTCAGGTTCCAGGTTAACAGCCAGAGAAAAAAAGGTGTTGGATATATATAAGAGATTTCATAAAATGAATGAGCACAAGATGAAGCCCATACCGGTTTGCGTTATTCCGAACAAATTCAAATAACCTGAGTGATGGATTAAAGGGCATCTCTAAAAACTACCCTATACCCTCTCTTGAGGAGAGGGAAGGGTGAGGCGAAAAGAGGGTTTTTAGAGACGCCCTAAAGATAAACTATCTGAGCAAGGAAATATTTCCCTTACCGGAGAAATTCGTTCCGTCCACAATTTCCGCTTCCATGTAATAGGAATATATTTCTGTGCCCCCGGCTTCTTTTCCAAAGATCCAGCCTTTGTAGCTGCCATCCCATTTGAAAGCGGCATCGGTTGTCTGGTAAATTTTTTCTCCCCATCGGTTGTAAAGCGTCAGGCGGAATTTTTCTATGCAAGCCGGAAGTCCGTAATAGATCTGCAGCTCGTCATTTTCTCCGTCACCGTTAGGAGAGAAGGCATTGGGCAGATACAGTGTTCCGGCATTGGAACAGAGTTCTACAGTTACAATAACACAGGCAGAGTCGTAGCAGCCGTTAGCATCGTAAACAGTAACGCAGTAAACGGTGGTCACATTTGGCGAAACAGTAATGTTCGCCCCGCTCATGCTGTTGTCCCACACGTAGTTTGTTCCTCCCGTTGCGGAAAGATTGGCGTTTTGTCCCTGAATAATGGTTATATCCGAAAATACGGACGCAACAGGATTCGGAACAACCGCAGTTGTGATATAGGCAGTATCCTTGCAGGATCCAACCGAAACAACAACCGAATAAGAACCTGAAATTGCAGGATGAATGGTTTGGGTTGTTTCCCCCGAACTCCATGCGTATGTTGCCCCGGATGGCGCTGTAGTGAGTGTTGCGGAAAGCCCCTGGCAAATATTGTTGTTGCCTGTAATGCCGGCTGCGGGTGGAGGAGAAACGGTGATAGTCACAGTTTCTGTATCGTTGCAGAATCCTGACGTTGAGATTACCGTGTAAGTTGTGGTGATCGCAGGGTTTACAGTAGTGGTGGACGAGGTTGCCGTATTGCTCCATGCATAACCTGTTCCTCCTGAAGCATTGAGTGTTACAACATCGCCCCCGCAAATGGTGGTGGCGCTGCTCGTGATAGTAACGGTAAGGGAAGGCTGCACCGTAACGGAAATAGAATCTATACTGGAACACGCTCCGATACCTGCAATAACCGTATACGTGGAACTGAGGAGTGGCGAAACAGTAATTGCGGAGGTGGCCGCACCGGTACTCCAGGAATAAACACTTCCGCCTGTTACGGAGAGCGTGGTGGATTGTCCTGCACAGATGGTGGCGCTGGGAGAAACGGTGGCGGAAGCCTGCGGAATAACTGTTATCGTGTACGGTACCGTGTTCGAGCAATTTCCGGAGTATCCGCTAACAGAGTATGTTGTGGTCACAGAAGGAGAAACTAAAACTGTAGTAGCTGTTGCCCCCGTACTCCACAAATACGTGTTGTTTACCGGATTGTTCACAGAGGCCGTTAAGGTAGATACGTCACCCTGACAAATCACCGTGCTTCCTGCAACGTAGGTAAACAAGGGCGGCAAGGAGTTAACTGTGAATGTAGCGGTATCGGCACAGGAGCCCGAAGAAACGATCACGGAATAATTGGTGGTAGTAGAAGCTGCAGGCGTAACGGTTACTGCAGCGGAGCTTGCTCCGGTGTTCCAACTGTAATTACTTCCGCCAGATGCCGTGAGTGTTGCAGAACTTCCTCCGCAGATCGTGACAGGGCCTGTAATAGCAGCGGTGATGTTGGCGCCCACATTCACCGTAATACTGGCCGTGGCGGTGCAGGCGCCTGCTGAAACAAGAACGGAATAAGTCGTAGTGCCGGTAGGAGTTACTGTGATCGCAGCGGTGGTTTCGGTGGTGGACCATGCGTATGTTCCTCCTCCTGTTGCCGTGAGTATGGCGTTTCCGCCTGTACAAATATTGGTTGGGCCGTTGATGGTAGCGGCAAGACTGTTGGTAATTGTCAATGTAACACTGGCAGTGCTTGAACAGCTTCCCGATGTAACATTCACAGTGTATGTAGTGGTTGCAGATGGAGTTACATTGATAGTTGCTGTTGTTTCCGTTGTAGACCATGAATAATTATTTCCGCCCGATGCAGTAAGTGTTGTTGGACTTCCCGGACAGAGAGTAGAGTTTCCGGGAAAAATAGTTGCAGTAATTCCTGAAGTGACATTCACTGTAATGCTGGTGGTTCCCGTACAGGTCCCGTTAATTGCATTTAAAGTGTATGTGGTGGTGGTGGTTGGAAACACCGTTATGGCGGTGCTGGATAATCCGTTCGACCAGGAATAAGTTCCACCTCCTGATGCAGTCAGTGTAGTATTTCCACCAATACAAATACTTGTGTTTCCCGCTATAGTTGGAGGGAGTGAGGACTGTACCGTGACCACCACGCTGCCCGTTGCGGTTCCACAAGGAGTTGTGGCTGTTACAACATAGGTTGTGGTTGAAGCCGGATTAGCAACGGGATTTGAAATATTCGGATTGCTGAGACCTGTGGTAGGTGCCCAGGTATAGGAGGTGGCTCCTGACGCGCTCAATGTAGTATTTCCTGCAGTGCAAATTGTTGAATTCGGGCATACAGAAATTGTGGGAGCGTTTGTAACTGTAAGCAGTACCGGCTGATGGTACGTACCCGGACAAGTTCCAACATAATATGTATAAGTTCCTGCTGTAACTATTAGCGAAGTTGTTAAAGTTCCTCCGGTGCTCGGCAGAACATTCCCTCCAACTAAAGCATCGTACCAGATAATGGTTACTGTTCCGCTCTGAGCAGGGATAAGCGTTGCAGTGAGTGTAGCAGCTTGCCCCGTACAAATGGTTGTGTTAGCAGCATTGATCACAAAATTTGTTACCACGGCTGCGTTTGTTCCAGCACCTCCCGCAGTTGCACCGTTGGGAGGAAATTTTGACGGTGTACCCAAACCGGTCGAATTGGTGATTCCATTATTTCCACCGTTTGTAGTTATTGTTGGGGCCCCGTTTGAAATTGCAATATATCCTCCGCCTCCTCCGCCTCCTGGTCCTTCAGCCTGCTGGGTAGGAATAACAAATGTCTGATCTCCTCCTTTTCCTCCATTTGCCGTTAAGGAAACGCCTGTTATTGCTCCAACCGCATTTACAATGATGGTACCACCAGCACCTCCTCCTCCTGCACCGTCTTTGTATTGATTAAATGTATTTCCTCCGGCATTTCCATTTGAAATAAATTGTCCCGTTCCCGAAACTAATCCATAATCCATAAGATAAATTAAACCACCACCGATACTTCCTGATCCTCCTGAATTATCATTCTGATCCCCCGCACCACCGCCTCCTCCCAGAAAAAGTCTTCCGGTACTATAGTTTAAGGGTCTGCCTCCGTAACCTCCAATTGCACAACGACTTTGTCCTCCCCAAATTCCATTATTGCAAATTGGGTTGGAAGTAGGGTCCGCAGCACTTGCAGACCAAGCATAACCACCTTGACCTCCACCGGAAGAAGTTTGAGTAGCAAAGTTTGCATACTGTTTATTCCATGCATTGACGTATGCAGCGTTAGGATCAGGCATTCCGTGTCCGTTCCAGGATGCAGGATTTCCGCCATTAGCTCCACCACCACCACCACCATTGTGAATGTTGGCACCTCCTCCACCATTGGCGGGCGCGCCTCTCATATACATGCCGCCATATTGCGTATAATCAGTTTTGTATCCCGCGATTCCTTCGCCTTTCTCGGCACCGTCATCATTTATGCTGGATGCTGAGAAAAATAAGTTCATCGGTGCAATACCGATATTATGAATTTGTCCTCCTCTGAATCCTTTTCCGGTGGCGTTAATGGATCCATTTATAGTTGTATTAAATTCGACTTCGATGGCGCATACGCCTCCGATGGTACCATTCCATGTATCACAGGTTATTACTCCCCCTGCATTAACGGTCAAAGAAGAATAGCGTGGCACACGCACCACTTGTGTTTTTCCTGTTGCGGTATAAGAATATGTCAGCGGACAATCCAGTGCAATGCTAGTTGCATTTGGAACACTTTTTACTTCGGCAAATTCCCAATTGCCGCAGTTGTTATATGTTGTAATTGCGCCCCAGGTACTGTCAATAGGAGTGCTGGGTGGATTTCCCGCGAAAGGTGCACCAAGAATAGTTGCGCCCTGCATCTGTATGATCATGATCAGATCTCCGGGTCCAAGGTTTGCAGGGAATCTCGGAGTTGCATTTAATGAACTGGCAGCAACAGTAATTATTGTCGCGTTGGCCGCTGCATCTAGGGTGAGTGCAGTATATTCATTGACAGTAACTGTGCCGGCAATGGGAGCCGGGGTTCCATGCTTGCTGCGCTGTGCAAAGGCCTCTCCCCCGGCCCCTCTCCTCAAGAGAGGTGAGAAGAACAATAAAATACAAATAAATATTCGGAAGGGCTTCATAGAATGAATTGCTTCGGCAAAGTACGTAATAATTCAGCGAAAGATGAAATCAGGATTTGCCAATATACAAGCAAGATGCTAAAATGTGGTAAAAAGTTGCCCTGAAAGAACAGAAAAAAGCTAAAAAAAGCTTAATACCCCAGCGTTTTCAGCATGGATTTGTAGGTTTGTTCTTTGGCGAAGAGTTTCGTGGTGATCTCTCCGTTCTCGTCCCGGTCAATCAGAACATGTTTTGGAGATGGAATTAAACAATGCTGAATTCCTCCATAGCCCGCAATGGATTCCTGATATGCCCCGGTGTGGAAGAAACCAATGTACAAAGGTCCGTCAGATCCTGTGCCGAGCTTGGGCAGGAACACCTGCTCTGAATGTGCTTCCGTGTTGTAATAATCTAATCCATCGCAGGTCATGCCGCCCAGGTTCACGCGCTGACTTTCTTTTTCCCAGTGGTTCACTGCCAGCAGAATAAACTTCTGTCCGATCGCCCAGGTATCGGGCAAGGTGGTGATAAAGGAAGAATCGATCATGTACCAAAGCTCGCGGTCGTTTTGTTGCTTCTGGTCGCAAACGGAATAAAGCGCTGCACCGCTTTCTCCTACTGAGAAGGAACCGAACTCGGTAAAAATGTTCGGTTCTTTAATTTTATTCTGCTTGCAGAATGTTTTTATCTGGGAAACAATTTCCTCAATGATATATTCGTAGTCGTATTCAAAGCCTAAAGAGGTACGGATAGGCAAGCCTCCGCCTATGTTCAGTGAATCCAGCTCCGGACAGATTCTTTTCAGCTCGGCATACACGTTCAGGCATTTTGCCAATTCTGTCCAGTAATAAATCGTGTCTTTAATTCCTGCGCTCACAAAAAAGTGAAGCATTTTAAGTTCCAGCTTTTTATTTCCCTTGATGCGCTCTTTGTAGAACGGAACAATTTCTTTGTAACGTACTCCTAGGCGCGAAGTGTAATAATCGTAGGTAGGTTCTTCTTCCGAGGCAATGCGTATGCCCAGTTTGCATTTCCTTTTTACATAGCGCTTGTAATATTCCAGTTCGTTCTTGTTGTCCAGGATCGGAATTACATTTTTATAGCCGTTGTTGATGAGATCTACGATGAATTGAGGATATGGCTTGCGCTTATATCCGTTGCAGATCACGTAGGTGTTCTTGTCTAACTTTCCCTGCCTGTACAACTCCTTGATGATGGGGATGTCAAACGCGGAAGAGGTTTCCATGTGCGAGCCGTTCTTGATCGCTTCGTCCATCACGAAAGAAAAGTGAGAGCTCTTGGTGCAATAACAATAAGTATAACTACCTTTGTAATCGGCTTTTGCCATAGCCACATTAAAAAGTTTTTTTGCTTTTTGAATTTGCTGCCCGATCTTTGGAATATAGGTTACTTTGAGAGGAGTTCCGTATTGTTTGATGATGTCCATGAGCGGCACATCGTTAAAGTGCAGTTCTCCGTCAACCACATTGAATCCTTCCTGCGGAAAATGAAAAGTTTGCTGGATAAGGTCACGGTATTTGTTCTTCATAGCTGCGAATTACGAATCGGGTTGTTGTTTTTACGGAGTATATTGGATACAGGGAATGCAATTATTTTGTGAACTGGTAGAAAAGTATTATAAATATTTTTTATCTGCAATTCGCACATTCGTATTGATTCGTAATTAGTAGGGCTGCGAAGTTGAGAATAATTTGTCAAAGTAAGTAACTTGGATTGACTTTTTTTGCTAAAGTAAGTCACTTGCTTTTTTCTATGCCAAAGAAATAATTCGTAACATTCGTAAGAAGATTCGTTACTTCGTAAACGGAATGAAACAAATTAAAATAATCGAAGTAAAGAGTGAGATCGGTGCCGGAACGCGCGGTGCAGGCATGGGGCCGGATGCGGTACGGATTGCCGCGCTGGACTTTGGCAGTTCATTCTTTAAGCGGCACGAATCGGTAGAAGTTTCCAACGAAAATAAATTGCTGCTGGAGCCGGTGACCAATGATTTCGCAAAACGTATCAAAGGAGTATATGCCTTCACTGAAAAGCTTGCCAAGCAGGTGGAAGCGCATTGCAAGGAAGAAGGAACTTTTCCGATTGTGCTTGCCGGTGATCATACTTCCGCCATTGGAGTGGCAGCGGGCATCAAAATGGCACATCCCGGAAAAAAGCTCGGCATCATCTGGATAGACGCGCATGCCGACATTCATTCTCCCTACACAACACCCTCCGGAAACATGCACGGCATGCCTATCGCAGCAATACTCGGAGAAGACAATAAAGAAATGCAGATCAATAAACCGGATGAGGAAACGACCGGATACTGGGAGAAGATAAAAAAGTTGGGAGGTGTTTGCCCAAAGGTTTTGTACGAAGATATTGTGATGATTTCCGTTCGCGATTTTGAAAGACAGGAAGAATATCTTTTGAAAAAACATAATGTGAAGAACATTACCGTTGCAGAACTCAGAAGCAGGGGAGAAGAGCGCGTTGCCGTTGAAGCGCTGAATACGCTCGACAGTTGCGATATCATTTATGTTTCCTTTGACGTGGACAGCATGGACCCCGAAATTTCCAAAGGCACCGGAACCCCTGTGCCTGGCGGACTTACCGAAAAAGAAGCCGGCAGTCTTATCTATTATTTAATGCGAAGCCGCAAGATATGTTGCTTAGAAGTGGTGGAAATAAATCCTACTTACGACCGCGAGAACAGAATGGCGGAGAATGCCTTTGAAATCGTGCTGAAGGCTACGAACCAGTTGATTAATGATTTTTAAGAAAAAATAAAATTATTCCTATCTTTGTTGATATGAAGACAATGGATCAAATAGAAGATATTTTAAAATCAAGCAAGCTTTCGCTTTTTCAAAAATATCATTTGAAAGAGATTGGGGTTTTTGGTTCCTATCTCCGCAATGAACAAAAAAATGAAAGCGATTTAGATGTGCTTGTTGAGTATGAGCAAACACCTGATTTTTTTTCATTCGTACATCTGGAAAACGAACTTAGCGACCTGATAGGCATTAAAGTTGATTTGGTAATGAAGTCAGCGCTTAAACCTTTTATCGGAAAAAGAATTTTAGAAGAAGTCCGTTACCTATGACACGCGATTTCCGCGATTATCTTGCCGACATTGCCAAATGTATTGAAAGCATTGAGTCGTTTACAATCGGAATGACATATGACGAGTTTGTAAGGGACGAAAAAACCGTTTGGGCGGTAATACGGGGATTAGAGATTATTGGCGAAGCGGTTTCACAACTTCCTGACGAGTTGAAAGAAAAACACCCACATATTCCCTGGAGAGATATTCGTGGGATGCGCAATAAACTTATTCATGAATATTTTGGTGTTAATGTTCGTGTGCTCTGGGTTACTATACAAGAGAAAATTCCTGCCATTAAGCCTCATTTTATTGAACTATCAAAAAACAGTTAATCCGCATGGCGGAGAATGCCTTTGAAATCGTGCTGAAGGCTACGAACCAGTTGATTAATGATTTTTAGTACTGCGAATTACGAATATGAGCGAATTACGAATTGATACTATTTTAATCACCCAAACCGTTGAGGCAATCAAAACCCTCTATAATCAGTCTGTTTCCCCAAGCCATATCTCCCTTCAGAAAACAAAAAATGAATTTGAAGGCGACATCACACTCCTTGTTTTTCCGCTCATCAGAGCCTCTAAAAAATCTCCTGAAGAGACCGCCACCGCAATTGGAAATTACCTGAAAGAAAATGTTGCGGACGTAACAGCATTTAATGTGGTGAAGGGATTTTTAAATCTTCTTATCATAGACGATTATTGGATAAGATATTTGACTGTTGACCCATTAACCATCAATCATCAACTATCAACCATTTCTGAAACGGTTATGGTTGAGTTCTCTTCTCCTAACACCAACAAACCTCTGCACTTAGGGCACATGCGGAATATTTTGTTAGGGCATTCAGTTTCTGAAATTTTGAAAGCGGCAGGCCGAAAAGTAATTCGCGTGAACCTGGTCAACGACCGGGGAATTCACATCTGTAAATCTATGCTTGCCTGGAAAAAATGGGGGAATGAAGAAACGCCTGAGTCAAGCGGGATGAAGGGGGATCATTTAGTGGGGAAGTATTATGTAATGTATGATCAAGAATTAAAGAAAGAAAAGGCGGCCCACCCCACCCCCCCCAAAGGGAGAGAGCTTGAGCGCTCAGGTTCTCCCCCTTTGGGGGAGTTAGAGGGGGCCGCACAAGAAATGCTTCGTAAATGGGAAGCTGGGGATAAAGACACGATCGATCTCTGGAAAAAAATGAACGGTTGGGTATATGACGGTTTTGCAAAGACATATAAATATCTTGGCGTTGAGTTTGAAAAAATATATTACGAATCGGAAACTTACCTGCTTGGAAAGAAAATTGTTGAAGAAGGACTGACTAAAAGTATTTTCAAAAAGAAAGAGGATGGTTCTGTTTGGATCGATCTTACAGCAGATGGACTGGATGAAAAACTGTTGCTCCGTTCGGACGGAACCTCGGTTTACATCACCCAGGATATTGGAACAGCTGTTGAGCGTTTAAGAGAGTTTAAGGTCAACAGGATGATTTATGTTGTAGGGAATGAACAGGATTATCATTTTAAAGTCCTCTTTTTGATACTGAAGAAACTTGCCGAAAAGAACATCATTCGCACTGGCTCTCTCCCTGAAGGGGGGAGCGGGGAGGGGGGCTTCGGGTCCTTTTATCATCTCTCTTACGGCATGGTAGATCTCCCCTCCGGCAAAATGAAATCCCGCGAAGGCACCGTGGTGGATGCCGATGAACTGATAGAGGGAATGGTAAACTCCGCGCGAGAAACCACCAAAGCACTTGGTAAAACCGAAGGTATGAGTGATGCCGAAGCCGAAACGCTTTATCATACTATTGGTCTGGGCGCGCTCAAATATTTTATTCTGAAAGTGGATGCGAAAAAGAGGATGCTCTTTGATCCGAAGGAATCTATCGACTTCAATGGTAACACAGGTCCGTTTATTCAATATACCTACGCCCGCATAAAATCGGTTCTCCGAAAAGCTCAGGAAAATCAGTCATTAACCATTAACTATCAACCATTAACCATACTCCACAAAAAAGAAAAAGAGGTTATTAAATTAATCCATGGTTTCCCTGCCGTTATTCAAGAAGCTGCGGATACATACAATCCCGGCCATATTGCCAACTACGTGTATGACCTTGCCAAGGAATACAACCAGTTCTATCACGAATGTCCTATCCTAAAAGCGGAAAATGCGGATGAGAAAAATTTCCGCCTTGTACTTTCGGCAAAAACTGCGGAAGTGATAAAATTCTCTCTGAAACTTCTGGGGATAAATGTGCCGGAAAGGATGTAACAAAAACAGCTTGTTAAACAGTCCAAATCCTTCCTGCTTCTTGAAATAAAGCATGGACGAATGCGATCAATCCTTAATCCCAATCAGCAGCACGAAACACCCTTTTTGATTTGGAGATGAAGCGACCGGAATTTCAAACTCAATATAATAAGTGCCGGTATTGGTGGGTTGGAAGTTAAAAACAAAATCGCCTTTTTTTCCGCTCTCGTCAAAGTAAAGCAATTTTTTATCTTTTTTACCCGGGTGTTTATCGTAAATAGTGATGCCTACTTCTTGAGGGAGGGCGGTCTTGCCAAAAACAAGTTTGTATTGCTCATCCGAATAAACAGAAAATTCCAGAATTTCTTTTCTCGCTTTTGCATTATAGGTTATCTCTTTCACCGCATAACTGTCATATTGGCAAGGCTCCAGCAGCGGCATGCATTTCTTTACAATGGGCTTTACCTTGCACTGTGCGGAAAGTTCGGCAGTAAACAACAGGAGCAAGCCGACTGCTGCTGCCAATATGATCTTTTTCAGCATTTGGTTAATTTAAATCAATTATCCTACAATTTCTTTTCTCAGGTCACGGGTTTTTTCGGTGATCGCTTTGAGCTGCCGTTCATCCATCATTATTTTTTCATCTTCTCCCCGTACCGTTAGGTTGTCAAAAAGACTTTTCAGTTCGTTTAACTTAAGAAACAGCCCTTTAAACTCTTCGTCATTTTGATAATTGGAGCTTACATTCATAAGATTGTTCAGGATATATTTTTGTTCAGCAATCCTGGTGGCAACTTTTTCTTTGTTTGCTTCTTTGGTAAGTTGAGTGGCAATGAACATATTTTCTATCCATGCACCTATGAAAATGAGAAGTGTTTGCTTTTCTTTCTCATTATCCTTCATGAAAACATCCATTTCACTTTTTAATTCACAAACAACGGTAATAAGAGAATCTTCGTTGTTCAGGTTGTTTTTAAACCGGTTCAAATAGTCATCTGAATCAAATAAACTCGACATCCCAAGTTCGTCTGATAACCGTTTTATAGACCCCATGTATCTGGATGCCTGCTGGTTTTGCTTGTTGAGGACGGTATAGGCAAGGTCAGCGCTATAAACACCCAGATTCAATGTTTTACTGTGAATCGAAGTATATTTCGAAACATTATCGGGAGAATTTGCCACCCCCTCCATGTATTTCAAGCCTGTTTTTCTGAAAACCTTCGCCATCAACAAGGGAGAAGGAAGCGAGTAGAAAAAATCCTGTGTGGGGCTTGCAGTATCGTTCACTACGGCAGCAGTTGTATCCTGGGATGCTGTACTGCTATCCTCAGAACTATCAGGACCGCAAGAAGTAAATGTGAATACTGATAAAGCAAGAACAGTCTTTGAGAAGCAAGAAATAATAGGGTTCATTTTTTTGAGCATATAAATAGATGCGCCAAAGATACAGAAACAATTAATTGTCGAAGTATTTAGTTTTTCTATTAAATTTGCCTGCGTATGCGTTTATTTGATATTCTATATCACTATCACTCCAAATTTCCTAAAGACGATTGTCTTGTAAAAAAGGAAGGTGGCAAATGGATTCCTTTTTCTACAAAAGACTTTATTGACTATTCCGAAAACCTTGCCTGTGGCTTGCTGGCTCTCGGTGTGCAGAGGGAAGATAAGATCGCCATTCTAGCCAACAACAGACCGGAGTGGAATTGCTGCGATATGGCAGTGCAAATGAGCGGATGCATCCTTATTCCCATCTATCCCACCGTCAGTGAAAAAGACCTGGAATTTATCCTTAACGATGCCCAGGTGAAGTATGTTTTTATTTCTTCAGATGAAATTTATAAAAAGGTAAAATCTGTTTTGGCAAATACACCCTGCGTGAAAGAGGTTTATACATTTAATGATCTTCCCGGGGTAAAAAGCTGGAAGGATGTGATTGGGTTTGGGAAAGCTGCCAATAACAAAACAAAACTGGAATCCATAAAGGGCGGCATCCGCGAATCCGATTTGGCAACAATACTATATACCTCCGGAACAACCGGCACTCCAAAAGGGGTGATGCTTTCGCACAATAATATTTTTTCTAACGTGCATGCGGTGCGCGAACTCCCTCCCTGCGATCACAACGACAAGGCGCTCAGTTTTTTGCCTCTCAATCACATTTATGAGCGTATGCTGAACTACCTGTACCTATACCTGGGTATTTCAGTATATTATGCAGAGAGCCTGGAAACAATCGGAGATAACCTGCGCGAGATCAAGCCCCATATATTTTCCTGTGTTCCGAGGTTGCTGGAAAAAGTGTACGACAAAATTTTATCCAAAGGAAACGAACTCGCAGGAATCAAGCGTAAATTATTTTTCTGGGCGCTTGCACTTGGCGAGAAGTATGACGGTGCCGGCAAACATGGAGCCTGGTATAATTTTCAACTGAACCTGGCAAATAAAATAATTTTCTCAAAATGGAGGGAGGCGCTGGGGGGAAATGTGCGCGCTGCCGTTTCCGGAGGCGCTGCGCTGAATCCTCGTTTGGCAAGGATTTTCTGGAGCGCACAGATACCGATTCTGGAAGGATACGGACTTACAGAAACTTCTCCGGTTATAGCAGTAAACACCCTTCGCCCTCAAGGAATGAAATTCGGTACAGTTGGCGAAGTCATTGAGAAAGTTACGGTGAAAATTGCAGAAGACGGAGAGATTCTCTGCAAAGGGCCCAATGTCATGATGGGATACTACAAACGCCCGGACGCAACTGCGGAGGTAATCGATAAGGACGGATGGTTCCACACGGGAGATATCGGTATTGTGGAAGAAGGAAAATACCTGAAGATCACCGACCGGAAGAAAGAAATATTTAAAACATCCGGAGGTAAGTACATCGCTCCGCAAATGATAGAAAATAAATTGAAAGAAATCTCGGTGATTGAACAGGTAATGATAGTAGGAGAAAATCAAAAATTCGCTTCTGCGCTGATTGTGCCTTCCTTTATCAAGATAAAAGACATGTACGCGAAGCAGGGGAAAACATATCCGGGTAATGAAGAGGCGATTAAAAATCCGGAGATACTGAAAATAATCAAAGACGGAATTGATGCCATGAACAAGGGCCTTGCCCAATATGAGACTATAAAAAAGATAGAGTTGCTTCCCAAAGAATGGACCATTGACGGAGGAGAACTTACCCCAAAACTTTCATTGAAACGAAAAGTAATCATGGCAGCGAATAAACATTTATTGGAAAAGATATATTCCGATAAATAACCTCTGTTTTTTATGAATCGCACAATTAAAAAAGTTGCCGTACTGGGATCGGGAGTGATGGGTTCTCGTATTGCCTGCCATTTTGCCAATATTGGAGTGGAAGTGTTGTTGCTTGATATTCCCAGTAAGGAAGCGGCTGTTACTCCCCTCTCCCCGAGGAGAGGGGCCGGGGGTGAGGCGAGAAATAAGATTGTAAACGATGCGCTTGCCTTTGCACTCAAGTCAAATCCTTCTCCTATTTATAGAAAGTCTTTTGCCAATCGGATTGCGACCGGCAATTTCGAGGACGATATGAAAAAAATTTCTTCCTGCGACTGGATCATTGAAGTGGTGGTAGAAAGATTGGACATCAAGAAAATAGTTTTTGAACAGGTAGAAAAATATCGCAAGCCGGGAACGCTCATCACTTCCAACACTTCCGGGATTCCAATTCATTTGATGCTGGATGGGAGAAGCGAGGATTTTCAAACACATTTCTGTGGAACCCATTTTTTCAATCCTCCCCGCTATTTAAAACTGCTTGAGATAATTCCTACTTCCAAAACTTCAAAAGAAGCGGTTGATTTCCTGATGCATTACGGGGATTTGTATCTGGGTAAAACAACGGTGTTGTGTAAAGACACTCCTGCTTTCATTGCAAACAGAGTAGGTGTTTTCGGAATAATGGCTCTTTTTCACCTCGTTGAAAAAATGGGATTGACGGTTGAAGAAGTTGATAAACTTACCGGACCTGTTCTCGGTCGCCCTAAATCTGCCACTTTCAGAACCTGCGATGTGGTTGGATTAGATACACTGGTTCATGTTGCAAACGGACTCATACAGGGTTTACCGAATGATGAGGCAAAAGACCTTTTCAAACTTCCGGCTTACGTTGCTAAAATGAACGAAAACAAATGGTTTGGAGATAAAACAGCTCAGGGTTTTTACAAGAAGGTAAAGGCTGTTTCTCCCCTCTCCTCCGGAAGAGGGGCCGGGGGTGAGGTGAAATCCGAAATTTTTGCACTTGACCTGAAAACTTTGGAGTACAAACCTTCTCAGAAAGTAAAATTCGCCACACTGGAATTGACCAAGCCGATCGAAAATCTGAAAGACAGAGTGAAAATTTTGATCTCCGGGAAAGATAAAGCAGGAGATTTTTACCGTGCTTCTTTCTTTGGCTTATTTCAATACGTTTCCAACCGCATTCCTGAAATTTCAGACGAGTTATATAAAATGGATGATGCCATGAAGGCTGGCTTTGGCTGGGAGTTAGGGCCATTTGAATACTGGGATGCTTTAGGGGTGAAAGAAACGGTTGCGTACATGGAAAAGGCAGGCAACAAGCCAGCTCAGTGGATCTATGATTTCATCGCTTCAGGCAAAACTTCCTTCTATACCATTGAAAATAATTCCAAAAAATATTACGACATACCTTCTAACTCTTACAAAACAGTTCCGGGAACGGAGGAATATATTTCGTTGGAAATTATTCGTCCAACGAAAACAGTCTGGAAAAATTCGGTGGCTACACTGACCGATATTGGCGATGGAATCGTGAATCTGGAGTGGAACACAAAAATGAACTCCATCGGAGGAGAAGTAATACAGGGAATTAATACCTCTGTTGAAATTGCCGAAAAAGATTTTAAAGGATTAGTAATCTCAAACGAAGGAGCTAATTTTTCTGCCGGAGCCAACGTGGGGATGATCTTCCTGTTTGCGGTTGAGCAAGAGTGGGACGAACTTAATTTTGCCATCAAAGCTTTTCAAAACGCCATGATGCGTATTCGCTACTCTGCAATTCCGGTGATTGCAGCTCCCCACAACCTGGCCCTGGGCGGTGCCTGCGAAATGAGCATGCACTCGGATAAGGTGGTGGCACATGCCGAAACATACATGGGGCTGGTGGAATTCGGAGTAGGATTGATCCCCGGAGGCGGAGGCACCAAAGAATTTGCTGTTCGTTTGTCGGATGATTTACAAGAAGGTGATGTAGAGCTGAATAATTTCCGTGATAGATTTTTGACCATCGGCCAGGCAAAGGTTTCTACTTCCGCGCACGAAGCATTTGATCTTGGTTATTTGAGAAAAGGCAAGGATAGGGTGGTTACATCTTATCGAAGATTACTGACAGAAGCAAAAGCAGCTTGCCTGGAAATCGCAAATGAAGGATACAGCAAACCTGTGCCGCGTAAAGATATCCGCGTACTTGGCAAACAGGCGCTCGGTCTTGCTTACCTCGGAGCAAACGCCATGATGAGCGGACATTATATTTCAGAACATGATGTGAAAATTTCCCGGAAGCTGGCGCAGGTGCTTTGCGGTGGAGAACTCTCAGCGCCCGCATTGGTGAGCGAGCAATATCTGCTTGATCTGGAGCGCGAAGCGTTTTTGAGTCTCTGCGGTGAGAAAAAAACATTGGAAAGGATACAATCCATTCTTACAGGCGGAAAGGTTTTAAGGAATTAACAGCCTTCCGTAATGAGGATTACAAACCGGGAATCCTCTAAGAGCGAATGACAGCTCCCGCTTTCTCCTCGTAGGTCTTTATTAATTTCCGGATTACTTTATCAATCTCCAGATCGGTTAATGTGGCATTTTCATTCTGCAGAATAAAACTTAAGGCGTACGATTTTTTTCCCTGCTCAATCTTATCTCCTTCGTAAACATCAAACAGGTTGACATTTTTCAGCAGACTTTTTTCGGCCTGAAAGGCCAGGGATTCCAGCAGTTCATATTTAATATTCCGGTCAACCACCAAGGCAAGATCACGCCTTACCTCCGGGAATTTAGGGATCTCCTTATAGTGAACAGAAGAGTTTTTCGTTAGTCCGATTATTACATCCCAATTAAAATCCGCATAAAAGACTTCCTTTTTGATGTCAAATTTTTTCAGAAAAGACTTTTTTACAAAGCCGAATTCAACGATGTTTCTATTCTTTTGGGAGTACGAAAGTCCTGAACCAAGAATTTCAGAGCTCATTTCAGAAAGTTGTTCGTATGTAATTCCAAGCCTGCCTAACACATTATCTACGAAAGCTTTCATCTGAAAAAAATCCACACTACCCTGTTGCGAAATCCAACTCTCTTCATTTTTTGCACCGCATAAAAATAATGCAAGGTGACTTTCTTCCCTGAAGAAACAGTCCTTCTGCTCCCTACTCTCCCCCTTTGGGACTACCGGAGATAAGGAGCGAAACTCGGGAGGGAGATGGGCAGGGGGGGGCGAGGCGTAGGTCTTTCCAAACTCAAACAATTTTAAATCCCCATTCTTCCTGTTCTGGTTATAGGCGATAGCCTCAAGCCCGCTGAAAAGCAATATAGGGCGGAGGATACTGAGATCGGGGCTAAGTGGATTTAAAAGAGTTACGACCCCACCTCCGCCCGCCCCGAAGGGGAGGAAGTTGGAGGACGACAAGAGAGAAAGGTATTCTGCATTTGTCAATGAGTTGGACATTATCTCTGTAAACCCGAAGCCACAGAGTAAATCGGAAATAGTATTACGAAGTTTTTCTGTATCGGGTTTTGAAACGTAGGACAAGGAGGAACGTACGGATGAAGAGATCTCAATATCATTACACCCGTAAATCCGAAGTATTTCTTCAATAATATCTTCTTCAATGGCAATATCATATCTGTTGGTAGGCACAGAAAGCAAAAGTGTATCAGATCCTTCATTGATGATTTCCATGCCAAGTAGCTGCAGTATCCTCTTTATCTGCCTGCGGTCTATCAGCTTCCCGATAAGCCGGTCGCAGTGATGGAAGGAGAAAGAAACTTTCTTTTCTTCAATCGGTATGGGATAAATGTCCACAATATCCGATGAAATGTTTCCTCCGGCCACTTCCTTGATAAGCAATGCCGCCCGCTGAAGCGCATAGACCGTAATATTGGGATCAGCTCCTCTTTCAAAACGAAAAGACGCATCTGTTTTTAATCCGTGATGCTTGGATGTTTTTCGGATTGAAACAGGGGAGAAGTAAGCGCTCTCCAGGAATATATTTTTGGTTTCATTTGTAACTCCTGATTTTTGCCCGCCCAAAACTCCCGCCAGGCACAGGGGTTCATTGGCGGAACAGATCATCAGGTCATCTGCCGTAAGAGTTCGATCAACTCCGTCCAACGTGGTAAATTTTGTTCCTGCAGCCGCCTTCTTTACGATGACTTTCCCCTCGGAGATATTCTCTGCATTAAAAGCATGCAGGGGCTGCCCAAGTTCGTGTAGAGCAAAGTTTGTTGCATCAACAATATTATTGATTGGGTTGAGCCCGATGGATTGCAGTCTTTTCTTAAGCCAGTCGGGTGATTCTTTAACCGTAATGCCAGAAATGGTAACTCCGGAGTAACGGGGACAGGCCTCTTTATCCTCAACAGCAACGTCAATTTTCAGTTTATTATTTTCTACAGTGAAGTTTTCAACCGAAGGAACATTCAGCTCATATTTATTCTCAGCCAGCTTCCAATTCAGAACTGCATACAGGTCTTTTGCAACTCCAATATGCGATGCCGCATCTCCACGATTAGGAGTAAGCCCTATTTCCAATAGGTGATCTTCTTCTATTTTAAAATAATCCTTTGCAGGAGTGCCAATTTTTGCTTTTGCATCTAAAACCATGATTCCGGAATGGGATTCTCCCAAACCAACCTCATCTTCCGCGCAGATCATGCCCTCGGAAGTTGCTCCGCGAATTTTGACTTTTTTAAGAGTGATAGGTTCGCCTTTAACAGGGTAAATGGTGGAACCAACAGTTGCTACCACTACTTTTTGCCCGGCTGCAACATTTGCTGCCCCACAAACAATATGGAGAAGCGTTCCTGTGCCAATATCAACAGTTGTAACACTCAATCTATCCGCATCGGGATGTTTTTCTTTGGTTTTAACCTCTCCTATCACACATCCGGCTAAACCGCCTTTCACGGATTCATGCTTCTCCACGCTCTCCACCTCCAGGCCGCAATCGGTTAAAAGCTCAGCTGTTTTCTCGGCAGAAATATCGAGTGCAATGTACTGTTTGAGCCAGTTGAAGGAGATTTTCATCTGCCGAAAATTATGCTTTTAACGGATTAATGACTTTCACATTTCCATTTAAACCTTTAAAGTCCCTCTTGTTTACTGTTACAAGGGATAGCGCATTAACCTTAGCAGAAGCAAAAATTATTACATCCGGAAGTTTGATTTTTTTCTTTTTCCTGATCCGGAGAACCTCCTCGACAATATCATCAGTAAGGTTAATGATTGGAATTGTTTTACAGAGATCGTGAATAAGTGCTTCTTCGTTTTTGTCCTTGAAAGGATAACCCATAGCTTCCATATAGGTTATAATGGAGATGAAGGCAAGTTCATCTGGCGAAATAACATCCTTTAGCGATAAGGTTTGCTTCGACAAATAAATGAGAATGTTCGTGTCTAAGATTTTATTCCCACTCATCTCTCAACTTTTTTTGCCATTTCACCGGGTCTTTGATGCCTTTGAACAATCCGCGATAGGAATATTTTTGCAGAATATATCTCAGTTTTAAATATTGGGAAGCTGGATCGATAGATAACTTCTCGTCAGAATCTGTTTCGATCTGTTTTACAAACCCAAGTTCGTGAAGTAGATCAGTAAGCATGGATGCATGTTTCTGGTTATCAACAGTAACTTTAATGGTAGTCATGTCAAATGGATTTAATACAAAGATAAGAAATCTGCGAATTACAACATTCGCTCGGCACTCAAAAATCAAAGAGTTCTTTGAGTTCCATCTCAAAGGCATCTGAAAAAATTTTTGAATATATCTATGCTGGTATTTTGGGAGGCGAATTCAATTCGTATGATTTGTTCTCGTCTTATGTCAGCCTCGAAAGCAAGTTGATTTTGAAAGATTTTCTCTTTCAATCTAACATCCTTAATCCGTTTACCTAATAATTTAAGGAATTTTTTATCTGATTTCTGTTTCACATTAATCCCAATTGAGTTTTTATTTTTTGGGAATGAAGTAAAACCCCAGAGGGGTTTAATATTGGTAGCCCCCGATGAAATCGGTGGTAAGGAAAGTCCCCACCAACCCACGGCTGTTTGCGCGAAGGATAGAAGCGGAAATCCTCCCCGCGTTTCGCGGAGAGATTGGAGCGAATAGCCTGACCCGAGTCTTCGAGGGGCGCGCCCAAATTCCCCGTCCCCAAGCGGGACACCTCCTTTACAAGGGGGAATTAGCAGCCAGAATTATTCCACCGTTACACTCTTCGCCAGATTTCTCGGCTGGTCAACATTGCAGCCGCGCATAACGGCAATGTGGTAGGCGAGGAGCTGCAGGGGAACTACGGAGATAAGAGGGACAAGTATCTCATCTGTCTCCGGTATCTCAATTACATAATCGGCATACTGCTTGGCGGATTTGTCGCCTTCGGTAACAATGGCAATAATCTTCCCCTTGCGGGCTTTTACTTCCTGAATATTGCTCATCACTTTTTCGTAGGAGGAACCTTTGGTGGCGATCACCACCACGGGCATATTCTCATCAATAAGCGCGATGGGTCCGTGCTTCATTTCAGCGGCAGGATAGCCTTCGGCATGTATGTAGGAAATTTCTTTGAGCTTGAGGGCGCCTTCCAGGGCAACAGGGAACGAATAGCCTCTGCCGAGATACAGGAAGTGATGAACCTCTTTGAATTTCCTGGCAAGTTTTTTCACTTCCTCATTTTTCTTGAGCACTTTTTCCACTTTTGCAGGAATAGTATCCAACTCGTTTATCAGTTCATAGTACCTGGATTCGGAAATAGTTCCGCGTTTTTTAGCAATGCGAAGCGCCATCAATGTAAGAACAGTAATTTGTGCTGTGAATGCTTTTGTAGAGGCAACTCCGATCTCAGGTCCGGCATGTGTATAGGATCCGGCATGCGTGGTGCGTGGAATGGTTGAACCAACCACATTGCAGATTCCTATAATTGTAGCGCCTTTTGATTTTGCGAGTTCAATGGCGGCAAGGGTGTCTGCCGTTTCGCCCGACTGAGAAATAGCGATTACCACATCTTCTTCTCCAATGATTGGATTTCTATAGCGGAATTCAGAAGCATATTCCACTTCAACAGGAATACGCGCAAGATCCTCGAATAAATATTCTCCTACCAATCCGGCATGCCAGGATGTTCCGCAGGCAACGAAGATGATGCGTTTGGCATTTATAAGTTTCTGTTCATAATCTTTGATGCCTCCCAGGCTTACTTTTCCTTCTTTTGCCATCAGGCGTCCGCGCATGCTGTCGTGTATGGAACGTGGCTGCTCGTAAATTTCTTTGAGCATGAAATGAGAGTAGCCTCCTTTCTCAAGGGCTTCCAGTTTAAGCTCCAAGGTTTGAATGTAAGGATGCTTTACCTTGTTCAAAATAGTCTTGATCTGCAATTTTCCCTTGCGGGGAATTATAGCAATATGCTCGTCTTCCAAATACACCACATTTTTAGTGTATTCTACAATGGGTGTTGCGTCTGAGGCAACAAAATATTCATTCTTGCCGATGCCAATAACGAGCGGACTTGATTTTTTTGCCGCAATAAGTTCATCAGGATTATCTTTTGAAAGAACAACAATCGCGTAAGCCCCGATCACTTCGTTCAGCGCCTGGCGCACGGCCTCGGCCAGGGGCACCTTTTCATTTTTTTGAATGTCTTCGATCAGATGGACAAGAACTTCCGTATCGGTATCGCTGTGGAACTTATGCCCGCGTTTCTGCATTTCTTTTTTCAAGGGGGCATAATTCTCTATGATGCCGTTGTGAATGATGACTAAGTTCTTTGTCTGAGAATAATGCGGATGTGCATTCACATCATTGGGTGGTCCGTGGGTTGCCCAGCGGGTATGACCTATGCCTATATTTCCGTGTGTATCTTTTTTGGATATGTGCGTTTCCAGATCGGCAACCTTTCCTTTGCATTTGTAAACATTTAATTTGGAATTCAGCAGGGCTACGCCTGCACTGTCATAGCCACGGTATTCCAAACGATGAAGGCCTTTTATGAGGATGGGGTACGCCTCTTTACTTCCGATGTATGCTACTATGCCGCACATTCTTTGGTTTCAGGTTAGGTAGGTTGCAGGTTGCAGGTTGAAATACAAAATGCACAACACGAATTTACGAAAGATATTGTGCAGATGCTGGATTTTAGGCGTATTTCTTATTCCTCAAATAAATAAAAACTTTTCCACCCAACGTTCTGTTAGATGTATTCGTTCAATGTACATTAAGGTATATCTTTGGGAGTAGATGGATATTGAGATTGAACTGATAACGGCTTGCATAAATAAGGAACAACGGGCTGAATATGAATTGTACTTTAGGGGCGCCTCTGAAAACTAATATAGGATGCAAAAAGAAAGGTTTTTTATGCTGGTTTCACTTATCGCTCTTGCATTTGTGGCATACCGGAATTGCTTTGATGTTTTTATTCCCGGTGACAATTATTGCTTTCTGTACATGTTCGAAAAATGGGATGCAGCGGCCATTTTAAAGAATGTCCGGGAAGGAGCGCCCTATTTCGTTGCTTATCCGATTTTATACTTGCTGTATCAACTATTGGGTATTGATCCTGCCTGGTGGATGGTAATTTCCATTACACTGCATGCCGCCAACGCGTTTTTTGTTTTTTTAATAGCAAAATGTCTGCTGAAAAAAATCTTGAACGATCAAACTGCGGTCGTTGCATCCTTTTCTGCGCTCCTATTCTTGGTCTCGCCTTATCAAACAGAAAGTGTACTCTGGACGTCCATCAATATACGCTGGCTGTTTCATTCCCTGGTGACGCTGGCAGGGATATATTTCCTCCTTGGTTATCTTGAAAATGCCGGGCGAAAAAAAATATTCGCAGTTCATTTTCTTTTTCTCCTGGGTCTTTTTTCCTATGAATTTACCATGGTTTGTCCTCTGATTTACACAGTGCTTTTCATGCTGCATCGTAAGCTTAATACCACCGGCTTGCGCCCTAAAATGTTTTTAACCCGGATTATTTTACCACAGATAATTTTTATATCGGGCTATTTTGTGGTGTGTAAGCTCGTAAGCGGGCATTGGCTCTGGCATGCCGGAACGATCGGAGACATCACCCAGACAAGCGATTATTCCAAAACACTCTTGAAATATTTTGCGAAATTTTTTATTTTTTACCGCTATCTTCCTATCGGCAAAACAGATCAGGCGCTCCGTGCCCTTTCAGAAAATAGCCGGCTGATGACCTTATCCGTAATTTTTG
>SCSP01000346.1 GCA_004297845.1 Bacteroidota bacterium
GGAATTGCTTATGAAAGAAGGAAGAATTCTGAATCCTAATTTTCATAACTACAAAATGCTTACTGCGGCCGATACCCCTGAAATACATTTTTATCCGATTGAAACCAACGATAAACAAGGGCCGTATGGTGCTAAAGGCGTTGGAGAAGCTCCTCTAATCCCTACAGCGGCAGCCATCGCCAATGCGGTATGCAGCGCATTGGGAGTAGAAATAATGGAATTGCCTATAACACCAGAAAAGGTCCTGAAGGCAATAAAAGAAAAGCAAACTAATTGACAGAGTGATGAATTTTGAAATAATTAGCCCAGCCACTACCAAGGACCTGCTGAACGCTGTTAAAAAACAGCAGAGAAGAAAATTTCGTTTCGGAGCTGGCTGTACCGATCTGCTTCTTGAACTGAAAAAAAATCCGGTGGAGGATCTATTGATTATTAATCTTTCGCAGGTAAAAGACAATGAGTTTTCCGGAATAAAAAGATTAGCAAAGGGAATCCGGATCGGAGCAAGGGTCACCGCGCATCAACTTGTAATGAGTGAGGAGATTAAGAATAGATTCCCTGTCTTGCATGAATCTGCACTGAATCTTGCATCTACGCAAATACGGCAAGTGGCAACTGTTGGTGGAAATCTTTGCACAGCATCTCCCTCCGGAGATATAGCCTGTGCTTTAATGGCGTTGGAGGCAGAGTGTGAATTACTGAGCGTAAGCGGTAAGAAGCGAATGATTCCTGTTAGAGATTTTTTTACCGGGGTTAGGCAAACTGTTTTGAAAAGGAACGAATTGCTTTACGGAATTTTTGTTCCTAATCCCGAAAAACAGACAAAAAAAGTATTCTCTCAGTTCATTAAGATCGGAACAAGAAAATCCATGGAATGTTCGGTAGTTTCATTGGCGTACCATATTCAAACTGATGAACAGGGCACTGTAACACGTTCAGGAATTGCCATTGGGGCTTCTGCTCCAACCATTCGTTTTGCAGAATCGGCTTGTGATTTTCTTGACGATAAAAACATTTATGAAATCTCCGACACGCAGAAAAAAGAATTTGCAGAAAATATTTTGTCCTATGCTTCTCCTATAACCGATATGCGAGCTACGGCATGGTACAGGAAGGAAGTATTATTCAATATCAGCAAAGCCATTTTTGACAACATTGAAAAATGAAGAAAGAAAAACCAATGATTCGCCTCAATGCTAACGAAAATTTTTATGGATGCTCTCCAAAAGTTTTTCAGGCGATAAAAAAGAAACTGAAAGACGTTTATTTGTATCCTGCATTTCCTGTGCGTTTAGAGGAGAAACTGGCAGCGAGATTCCATGTGGATCAAAAAAATATAGTTGTAGGAGCTGGTTCAGTTCGGTTAATTGACGGAATCATTCAAACATTGGTTGAACCGGATGAAGAAATAATAATTTTCGAACGAAGTTTTATTGCTTACGAACAATTAGCTGCCGCACACAGGAGGAAATACCTATTTGCAAGGCAGACAAATTTTATCTGTGATATAGAAAACATTTCTCCGTTGATAAATCTGAGAACAAAAGTTATTTTTATTTCCAACCCTAATAATCCAACAGGAACAATTATTACCCATGCTCAACTTGAAAAGTTACTGAGAAATGTTCCTCCCAAAGTGTTGGTAGTGATTGACGAAGCATATTGTGAATACATTACTGATAAAAACTTTCCTGATTCGTTTGCATTACAAAAAACGCACCCTAATCTTATTATCCTTCGTACATTTTCTAAAATTTATGGGCTTGCAGGTTTGCGAATTGGTTACGCCATTTCTGATGAAATCATTTCACAATCATTAAAAAAAAGCAGGATCCCGTTTTTCTTCAACTCACTTTCAGAAGATGCTGCGCTTGCTGCCCTTGAAGATAAAAAATTTATTATTGCCTGTGCGGAAAAGAATGAAAAAGAACGGGAGTTGCTCTATGAAAACTTGAAAAAAAGAGGAATGAATGTGATTCCTTCTCAAGGTAATTTTATTTACATGCAATTTGAAAACGAAGATGAAAAGGAAAAAACATTTAAAAAATTTATTGATAACAATCTCCAGATTTGCAATCTGAAAGTTTTCGGACAGGATAGATCTTTGCGGATCACCATAGGCGACCATGAAATTTGCAGGCAAATAATTAAATGTGCTTCTTAAATCTTTTTTAAACCGATTCGAAATGTCATTACCTTTGCCCTATGAAAGTCGAACAGATGTACACCAGCTGCCTGGCAGAGTCGGCCTATTATATAGAAAGCGATGGCGAGGCGGCCATCATTGACCCCATACGCGAAACTACGCCTTACCTTGAAAAGTTGAAATCAACAGGTGCGAAACTCAAGTTTGTTTTTGAAACGCATTTTCATGCCGATTTTGTTTCAGGGCATATTGATCTGGCGAAAAAAACAGGAGCAAAGATTGTGTTCGGACCGCTGGCGGAAACCAAATATGAAGTAGTAAATGCGAAGGATGGGGAGTTTTTTTCACTTGGAAAAATTAAGATCAAGGTCCTTCATACGCCCGGTCATACGCCTGAATCCTCTTGCTTTCTTTTGCTGGATGAAAAAGGAAAAGAACATTGCATCTTTACTGGCGATACACTCTTTATCGGAGATGTTGGCAGAGCCGATCTTTTAGATGGAAAAATGTCGAGCGCTGAACTTGCCTCCCTGTTGTATGATTCCCTGAATAATAAGATCAAACCCCTATCGGATGAGGTACTCATTTACCCCGCGCACGGTGCCGGATCCTCCTGTGGCAAGAACATAGGCAAGGAAACATGGGACACACTGGGCCAACAGAAGAAAACAAACTACGCTTTACAGGAAATGAGCAGGGAAGATTTCATCAAGGCGGTTACGGACGGGTTATCCGCCCCTCCGCAGTATTTCTTCAAAGATGCTCTCATCAATAAAAACGGGTACGATAATATCGATGAGGTGATGAGCCGCAACCTGAAGGCGCTTGATGCTGAAGAAATAAAAAATGAAATTATAAACGGAACACTCGTTCTGGATACCCGTGATCCTGATTCCTTCGAAAAAGGATTTATCAAAGGCGCGCTCAATATAGGTTTGGGCGGGCAGTATGCGATCTGGCTCGGCACCTTGGTGGATATAAATCAAAAACTGGTGATTGTTTCCGATGAGGGAAAAGAAAATGATTCCATTTTACGCGCAGCCCGCGTAGGATTCGAAAATGTAAAAGGATTTTTAAAGGGCGGCATGGCTGCCTGGGTAAAAGCCGGTAAGCCTGTTGAAAAGATACAGTCCATCACTCCAAAGGAATTTGCCGACAAAATAAAAGATTGGAAACAAAATGTGCTGGATGTGCGCAAAACACCCGAGTATGAGACCGCCCATGTGAAAGGCGCGGAATTGATGGAACTTGCATCGCTTTCAAAGAATTTGAATAAGCTGGATAAGCAAAAAACCTATCTCGTTCATTGTGCGGGCGGTTATCGCTCCATGATCGCATCTTCCATCCTGAAAGCAAACGGGTTTGAAAATCCGGTAAATGTTTATGGAGGGTTCAACCAGATAAAAAATACTTCCGCGCCTATTGCGGTTTCAACTGAAACATCCACTTGATTTTAAGAGAAGAAGTGGACTTAAACTAACCAGGCCTTTGCAGTGGAGCTATTCGATCTTATTGAACCCTCCGGCATTCATTACTGGATTTATGGGCATCATCACTTCAATGCATGTGAATTTAAAATTGGCAATACTATATTGCTTACTAATCAATTGGGGTATGTGCAGAGTAATGAACACACAGAATTTAGATTAAATGCAATAATTGAAATCTGAAAAATATATGGAAAATAAATTAACTCCTCCCAACCAAACAGTATTTGAGCAGATCAAACGTCTGGACGGAAATAAGAACGAATATTGGACAGCAAGGGACTTGAGCCGTATTTTGGAATATTCAGAATACCGGCATTTTAAGCCGGTTATGGACAAAGCGAAAGAAGCCTGTAATAATAGCGGTTATAAGGATGCTGACCATTTCGAGGATATCCTCGAAATGGTATTTATAGGCTCTGGCGCTGAAAGAGAAATTGATAATATTAAACTTTCCCGTTATGCCTGTTACCTTATTGTTCAAAATGCCGATCCATCAAAAGAAGTAGTGGCACTGGGACAAACCTACTTTGCTGTACAAACCCGGATACGCGAAGTGCAACAGATGCAGGCTTATCAGCAATTGAAAACCGAGGAAGAAAAAAGGCTTTTTCTGCGGAAGGAAATGTATCTGCACAACAAACAACTCGCGGATGCCGCAAAAAATGCCGGTGTAATTGACCCTGTTGACTATGCCATTTTTCAGAACCACGGTTACATGGGTTTATATGGCGGCTTGGATGCCCGAGCTATTCATAAAAAGAAGGGATTGAAAAAGAGCGAGAATATTTTAGATCACATGGGGAGCACAGAGCTTGCTGCTAATTTATTCCGCGCTACCCAAACCGAAGAAAAACTGCGCAGGGAAAACATTAAGGGAAAACTGAAAGCCAATCAAACTCATTACGAAGTGGGCAAAAAAGTTCGTAAAACAATAGAAGAAATTGGCGGTACCATGCCCGAAAATCTGCCTGCTGCCGACAGCATAAAAAAATTGAATAAGAAAGTTAATCCTAAAAAAATCGGGAAAAAGAGAAAATGAAGAATAAACAAAGCGATATCAATTTGAAACCTGGATATAAGCCCTCTCCACTCGGTCTGATACCAATAGATTGGGAGGTGAAAAAGCTGGAAGAAATTTTAACTGAAGGGAAATCGGGTGGTAACTATGAAAATGCAGAAGCCAATAATGGTATTCCAGTAATTAAAATGGGAAACCTCGATAGAAGTAAAATTAAAGTTGATAAGATACAATGCTTCCTGAGAATGAAAGTTATAATAAAGAAGATGTTTTGAAAGAAGGTGATTTACTTTTTAATACAAGAAATACTTTAGAGTTAGTAGGCAAAGTTGCCATTTGGAGAAACGAACTACCATTTGCTGTTTATAACTCAAATTTGATGAGACTGAAATTTGATGTAAAACTTATATCATCAAATTGGTTTATGAACTACGCATTTAATTCTCATTATGGATTAAGCCAATTAAGAGGAATAGCCACTGGCACGACAAGTGTAGCTGCTATTTATGGGCGCGATTTAGAAACAGTAAAATTTATTTTACCTCCCCTCCCCGAACAACGTGCCATTGCAGTTTGTCTCAATACTTGGGATAAAGCCATACAAACCATTACACAACTCATTACACAAAAAGACCTCCAGAAAAAACGGCTCGTTCAAATACTTTTAACCGGAAAAAAAAGACTGAAGGGGTTTGAGAAAGCGGATTTAGAGCAAAAACAGGAAATTGTCGGTTCGATATTTCCAGAAAGGATGGTTTTCTCAAAATACCAATGAGAAATCCAAAAACAAAAAAGACTTGGCACTTACTTTAAGTGCCAAGTCCGATAAGGTGGAGAATAACGGAGTCGAACCGATGACCTCTTGCATGCCATGCAAGCGCTCTAGCCAGCTGAGCTAATTCCCCATAGTTGCAAAAATAGAATATTCTTTTCTAACTATGCCCTGTTAATAATTCCCGGGGCGGTCATTTATTCGCTTTGTTCCGCAAGGTAGTTTTGCGGTATGAATCAAAGACAGGCAATCTACAGGAATTTTTCCGCCAATAAAGATGGGAGTGAAGCAGTTTGCATCAACGACCTGCGCGACAAGGAATTCCAAAATGAGAAATTAACTGACGAAGAAATACAGGCGCTGCTGAATTTTGACCGGTTCCGGCTCACCGAGTTAAACAAGGTTAAAGGGGATTTTGATTTTAATGCCCGGTACTGCGAGTTGCAGATCATGGCGAACATTGCGGATTATAAGGAGTTTTTGAAAGAAGAATATTTTTTTGCCGAACTTTTATAAAGGTCTGGAGATATAGGGTATAAGATGAAAGTTGGCTGTTACCGTTTTTGGGGTTTGCGATGGCGGGGATTATTAGCACTGTCCCACTGTGCAGGTATATTTTGTCAGGGTAAAGTCCATGATAACTTCCAATTCTTTGTGCTGTGTCGTAGATTGTAAGGTCTGCAACACCTTTCAATTTACAACTTATGCTTTCAATTTTCCTGTTGTTCATTTGTCTTTGTTGCGCTTATTGAAAAACTTGTCTGCTAAGAAAACAAGTAAAGCTGAAAAAGTAAGGTTTGAAAGAACAACTGCCCAAGGAGTGTCATACACAGGAATTCCAAGTTTCAAATAGTAGGAAAGTCCAGATGCTATTGCCACAGGAGTTCCGACTAACGCTGTCGCTGCTCGTAAGGGTTTTGGAAAAGTTTCGTGTGCATAGAAAAACCAAGTCAACAAAACGGTCAGCAAAGTAACTGCTGAAATCAATTTGATATATCGTCTTGTTATGGTCATTTCTTGTCTGTCAGTTTATATTTGCACTGTCGGTTGTGCTGTGCGTTAAACTTGCCGCTAACTATCCCTTATCCCTTCAGACCCTATACCTATAATTTCACACAAACATTCTTTGGCTCAGTGAAGAACCGAAGCGCTTCGAACCCACCTTCACGCCCTACTCCGCTTCCTTTCACTCCTCCGAATGGGG
>SCSP01000039.1 GCA_004297845.1 Bacteroidota bacterium
ATCAAAGAACCACGGAAACAAACGAATCAACAACAGGTACATTTAGTATACCTGGCACTGATATTAGTGGATATATTTTAGAGCCCGCTGGACCTTCTACAACAGAATCTGGATTGGATAGAAGAATTCCTGCCGGAGTTTATAATTTAGTTTCCAATGTTGGAATTGGCGATGTTTTTGGACTTAGATTGTTCAATGATCAGGTATCAATCGACAGAGCCATTTTAATTCATGTTGGAAATTATCCTTGGGATACTTCAGGCTGTTTATTGCCAGGAAGCTCAATAGGTCCTAATTTTGTTGGCGGAAGTGGAAACATGGTGAATCAAATTATGAATCATTTTAATACAGTCGGATTTAATGGTGCTACAATAACAATTTATGATCCCCCAGGACAATGAGATTTTATTTAATACTAATAAGTGCCGCATTTGCAAGTTGTCTATCCAATACAATGCATGGAAATAAAAATGTGCTTGCATCTCAAGGAGAATTAAAATTAAAGGCTGAGCAACTTAAAAAGGCGTACCAAAAATTATCTGCTGCACCCTATACAGCAAAATATCAGCGCGAGTACTTTGAATCTTTTCCCAATTCATTTGTGCTTTTCAATAATTTATTTGGATACTCAAGCCAAGCATCAATAGGGAAGGGATTTAATCCTGGTCCTTTATATAATGAAGCACAGAGCTATGTAAATTCCTTTTTTAATCTAAATTTAATTGATACAGTTGAGTATTATAATCGGATAATTGACATCGGTATTAATGGGAAATGGTATGCAGATGGAGTGAATTATTTTAAGAACGGAATGGAACTAAAGATTAAAAAAGATATTGATGTATTTGTTAAATTGCTGTCAAAGAGAAGTGACAGTGAAGTAAAAAGTTTTTGGTTCTTTTATTTTGATGGGCCTCACCCCAGTAATGCCATTCCTTCAGAGTTCGATGGGATTATAACTACCAGTCCTAAAATGTATTCTATTATTGAAATGGCGCACAAAGAAGTTTTAAAGTGAGCGAAGGCTTCTGCACAGCGAGTGTTTAGTTTCGACTTGTCGGTAGGGCATGGTTTTAGTAGTAATAATACTTATGTCACGCTTGGAGGTACATTAACAGGAGTTACTGCCTCAGTGGGGTACGGCACAAAAACCGGCTTCACTGCAGGAATAGGTTTTGGTTTGGGAATCGGAATGCCGGGAGTTGGTACTAATTTAACTTCTATGGGGTTAAACTATACTCAATCCGGAGGTGTTTCGGCTAATTTCCTGGGAATGTCATTCAGTCCTGAAGGGGTTCGTTTTTCTCCAAGCGTTACTTTGAGTCATACATTATATTTTCAAAGGCAAAGCAGTACTCCGGTTACAAATGAAGCTAGTGAAGAGGAAATCTGGTATTATTTATTTAAACATGAAAAAGAAAATGTAGGCAAAAATAGCATTACTAATTCGGGGCATGCATTAATATATGATCCAGTAAGCGGAAAAATTTATGAAGTTAATTACTTGGATGGTACTCCTGGCGCTGCCAGAGGATTAAAATTTATGCTTACAAGGGATAGAACTGAACCAAAGGCAAGAGCCTATGTATGGGTACTAAAGGACCCGGGAGTCAAAGAAGCTTTTTGGGGATTTGATGGCGGCCGGGGAAATCTTGATTATTTTCCGGTTACGGTAAATAACCCCGCTGCGGCCAGGGCATTTTTTGATAATGATGGCGCGGCTTTTGATTATAACTGGACAAGCAATAATTGCAAACATTATGTATATAGCGGTTTAGTGGTGGGCGGATCAGACGTTAGGTTAGGCGGCCCCTTTCCGGGTAACTGGGTAAATTCTCCTCCGATGGGAACATGGAAAAGTGCCCAGGAGGTAGGCATAATAAAATAAATATTTTGCTGTGATAAAGAAACCTGGATTTTGCTTACTGTTGTTTATTATGTGGAGCTCATTTTCATCATTGCATACAGACAATAAACTTAGCGGATGGATAGCATTCACAAACTATGAAGGGGTATGCAGTTTTTGGAATTTAGAAGATACCGGCTCCTTAGTTGGTCATATACAAACAGGTAGTGGCCCTTTAGTAAAGTCTCCTCCATTAAGTTATTCTATATGTTCATGGATGGAGCCCGGTAAAAATTTTTTAGCTATTGAGCTTGAACATACTCCTAAGAGGGGAACTGTAGTTGGTCATATAGTGGTTTTAGATGTACAAGGCAATGTAATAGAAAGGATTGTAAATAATAAATTAGGAACGATAGCAGGTTCTTCCTTCCCCTCAACGAAGAATAAAAGAATTGTATATACCTATAAGATATACAAAGAAATTGTATCTCCTAATGAAAAAAGGAGTGAGAAAGAGATTTTATCGGACGTTTGGAAGGAGCCATCTTCATTGGTGGTAATAGATTATAAAACCCGTAAAGAAGAGATACATATCAATGATTTTTCAAAAGGCGGTAGTTTATATTTGCGTGAATTCCCATGGTCGCCTGATGAGAAAAAGTTTGTTTATACAATATTAAAAAACATACAGGTTAGTTTAAAAGGGCAGCCGCTTAATTCGGAAGATGATTCTATCTCCACGGCAGGCTCTTATATTTTTGATGTGGAAAAGGCCAAAGATGTTAAATTTATTCCCGGAAGTGTGTATGCCGTATTTCATCCGGTTAGCAATAAGGTTGCATACATAAAAAATAATGAGGTATGGATATATGATCTGGATGCTGACTCCTCGCATATTTTGTATTCTTCCAAACATAAAACGGATATTATGGATATTCGCTGGTCACCAAAGGGAGATTACATCTATGTTCGTCATCATGTAGATAAATCAAGAAAAAGCAAGCAGTTATTAATAAAGGCTGATGGCGGGAAAGTAATGCCTAATATAACTTTTCCCGTATATATACATCACTATACATGGCGTTAGAGTGGGTTTGCATAAACCTTTGCAAGTAAACTAAATGTCAATTCTCAGCACGCAATAATGAAAAAGCAATTATTTCTTTTGGTACTGGTGTTTATCGGGATGTTAAATTTGAGTTCTGCCCAGCAGGATGATGGTTTGAAAAATCGTAATGTTAGGTCTATTGGCTATCAAATCGGAGGTTTGTCAGCTGGACAAGGATCTGGCATAATGGTTTTAATGCCTCTGTGGAGTTGGAAGTTCGGCATGAAGGTAGGCATGATATATTTCTTAGTGATTAAAAATTAGTCGAAGGTTATTAAAATAGGTGATATAATTCAATTAACTTATAATTCAGCTAAGTAGATTTGAGAAAATATTTTCTTTTCCTTACTATTTTTTTAACCTCCTTGTTATCTCTATGTCAAGATAGTACTGGCACCAATGCAAAAAGAAATACAGTATATATAGACATTTTAGGCCCCGGTGGTTATTACTCTCTTTCATTCGATCGCCTATTCCGAGTAAATAAAAAAAATAAAAACTCCATTTCCATTGGTTTTGAGATCGCAGGCATAACTAAACCCTATTTCAGTACATATATTCCTACTTCGTACAATATACTATTTGGCAAGAAAAACCGACACCTTGAATTGGGAATTGGTCTTACCTTTGGATTAGAGAGAATGTATCACCAATCTTTTTATTCTGCACCTCAGTTACCGGTAGGACATCTTTTAGAAGAAGTTGACCACAGCATTAATTTTGATTTATGGGCACTTCCAAGAATAGGCTATCGTTATCAAAAAGAAAATGGTGGTTTTTTCTTTAGAATCTCGTTGACTCCTATTATTGTTTTACTTGAATATGAAGGACCTGTCAAATACAAAAATGAAAGCCAATTTAATATACCATCAACAATCACTTATTTACGACCCATTGGTAAATCACCGGTCTTTTTTTGGGGAGGAATAAGTTTAGGACGTACATTTTAGAGGAATCGGAATTGCACAAACAATTCCTTCGGTCAGCCCGAAACTATTTTATCGGATATAGGCATAACAACGCAATATGTTTACAACGCTTTTGGCTTACCCGAAACAACCATTGTTAGCGGAACAGGAATTCCCACCAATACAAGCATGGTAGAATACGATTCCAAAAAACGTTTTGCAATAAAACAAACCAATACCCTTGGCCACACAGCCGAAACCACTTACGATAATAAATACGGCAATGTGCTCACACAAAAAAATGCAAACGGACTTACAAGCAGTAATGCGTATGATGGTTTTGGCAGAGCAAAAGAATCCACCAATTCAACAAATCAAAAAATAACAGTTACCCGTGCATGGGATAATTCTATAACCAATGGAGTATTTGTTGTACAAACCTCCCAGCCCGGCACACCCACCTCAAAAGAATATTTTGATGTGCTGGGCAGAACCCTGCGTAGCGAAACACAGGGATTTGATGGAAGCACAATTTTTACTACAAAGAGCTATAACAACCGAGGGCAAATGCTTATCGAAAGCGAACCCAACGGTATTGGCTCGCCCACACAATACATCTACGAAACAGATTTTAACAGGTTGAAAACTGTTACTTCACCGGGTGGCACTACTGTAATCCCGCTGGCTTGGATTTGTCCTTTAAGAAAAAAAATAAAATCAGAAAGGCTGGTCGGGATTTTGGCTCTGTTAATCCCGACCTAAGAGAGACCGGATTTGCAATCCGGCTTTCTGTTTTATATTTGCCTAATGGGCTTTCATTATAAAATCGAGGAAGGTAAAGTACATTTTGTGACGCTTACAGTTGTTGATTGGATCGATATTTTTACCCGTGAAAATCATAAAATGGCAATCGTGGATTCACTCAAGTACTGCCAGAAAGAAAAAGGACTTGAAATATATGCGTGGTGCCTCATGCCTAGCCACCTGCACATGATTGTGACGGCAGGGGATGACGTAAAGTTATCGGACATACCCCGTTGGGCGTAGCTTGTTCAAAATAAAAAATGAAAAGCAGTTAGGCGAAGGCTGCGCCTTCGTCTGATTATTTTGTAGCTTTGAGTTACAGACAATCAAATTCAAATCATGTCAACCGGCTACAAAATAGAAGACCAATCCGCCTCGTATTTTTTAACATTTCAAATAGTTCAATGGGCAGATATTTTCACCCGAAAAATATACCGGGATATTATTATCGATAGTTTTAAATATTGCCGTGATCACAAAGGGCTGGAAATATACGATTACGTGATCATGTCAAATCATATACTGCAAGAAAAAAAAATAATTGCCTTTGACATACTCGCTTATTATCAAGTTGTTAGACACCAATTGTTAATTTACCAAAGTAGTACTAATTACAAACGAATATTAATGGTATATTAGCGGATATCTTCAAACTTTAAACTCTTCTTCATGCAACCAGACCAAGTACTCGTTTACGCCCTTCTCGGATTAGGAGCGCTCATTGCATTATGGATCTTTTTCAGAATTCTCCCTGTAGGCTTGTGGGTAACGGCACAACTCTCGGGAGTAAGGATATCCCTGATACAACTTGCCCTTATGCGATTCCGAAAAGTACCCCCCGGCATCATTACTAACGCGCTTATCAACGCTCATAAAGCAGGACTTATGCTTTCACGCGATGAGTTGGAAGCGCATTTCATGGCCGGAGGAAAAGTACAGTCGGTGGTGAATGCGCTCATATCTGCGGAAAAGGCAAATATTCCCCTCAACTTCAAATTGGCAACTGCCATTGACCTTGCCGGACGCGATGTGTTTGAGGCCGTTCAGGTGTCGGTGAACCCGCGCGTGTTGGATACTCCCCCGGTTTCTGCGGTTGCAAAAAATGGCATTCAGCTTATAGTTAAAGCACGCGTTACCGTGCGGGCAAATATCAACCAGTTGGTTGGAGGCGCTGGAGAAGAAACCATTCTGGCACGTGTAGGAGAAGGTATTGTAACTACTATCGGTTCTGCGGAAGACCACAGAACCGTTCTGGAGAACCCGGACAGAATATCAAAAACCGTTCTTTCAAAAGGATTGGATGCCGGTACTGCGTTCGAAATTCTATCTATTGACATTGCGGATATTGATGTTTCGGAAAACATTGGCGCCAAACTCCAGATAGAGCAAGCAGCTGCCGACCTTAAAGTTGCACAGGCAAGGGCCGAAGAACGCAGAGCAATGGCTGTAGCCACCGAACAGGAGATGAAAGCAAAAGCCCAGGAAGCAAGAGCAAAAGTGATCGAGGCGGAAGCACAGATACCGCTGGCTATATCGGAAGCATTCCGTTCCGGGCACCTCGGTGTGATGGATTATTACAAAATGCAGAACATCCAGTCGGATACGCAGATGCGCGATTCTATCAGCAAGCCTCAAACGAAGGACAAATCGAAGGAATAAAAAAATCCTGACATTTAAAGTCAGGATTTGTGATCTCGAAAGGAGTCGAACCTTTAACCTTCTGATCCGTAGTCAGATGCTCTATCCAATTGAGCTACGAGACCGATTTTAAGGAGGCAAATTTAGAAATAAGAGCGAAACAAGGATGTTTTCTTTATTCAGAATATGCAGAATCAGTTTCGCCCGGTGATGGTCTGGCTGTTTTCAGGATGTTTCCTCATTTATGCAATGGTTGTTATTGGCGGAATAACCCGCCTCACCGGCTCCGGATTATCCATTACGAAATGGAAGGTAGTTACCGGCACACTGCCTCCGCTCTCGGAAGATGCCTGGCAAAAAGAATTTGATGCCTACAAACAAATTCCCCAGTACAAACTGATCAATTCTAATTTCGAACTCTCTGATTTCAAACAAATTTATTTCTGGGAATACCTGCATCGTTTGCTCGGAAGAGTAATAGGAATAGTTTTCATTGTCCCTTTCATTTGGTTTTGGGTAAAGAAAAAACTGCCAAACGGTTTTCTAAAAAAAGCTCTTGTCCTTTTCGCCTTGGGGGGATTCCAGGGATTCCTGGGCTGGTTTATGGTAAGCAGCGGGCTTTCGGAAAATGTGTATGTGAGCCATTACAGGTTAGCAATACATTTAATAAGTGCGTTTGCGGTTTTTGGGGTTACGTTTTGGTTTGCTATGGACCTTACCCCTCCCCCTACCCCCTCCCCACAAGAGAGGGGGGAACACCATCTCCTAAAGAAAATATCAATGCTTCTTTTTTCAGTCGTCATTCTCCAGATAATTTACGGGGCATTTGTAGCAGGGCTAAAAGCAGGTTACGGCTACCCTACCTGGCCCAAGATGGGAAATGAATGGGTTCCGGATGACGTGGTCGCCCTCGAACCTGTTTGGAAAAATTTCATGGAAGGGCATGCAGGCATTCAATTTATTCATCGCTATCTGGCGTATGTGGTTGTGTTAATCGTAGGAATTATATTTTATCGTGCGAGAGAAATGCAGATTACCTCCGAACAAAAAAAAATTATCAATGCGCTTGGCATTATTGTGCTTGCTCAATTTATATTGGGTGTGTTTACTCTTGTTTACGGAGTTCCGATTGTGATCGCGGTGCTGCACCAGACAGGGGCGTTCTTCTTGTTTGCCACAACTCTCTTATTAATCCACAGATCCAGAGAAACTACAAATATTGAATAACGAACAAGGAATCACCAACCGCAGAAGTGAATACAAACTTCAGCATTCAATATTCCTTGTTCAATATTCGGGCTGTTAAGATAAAGACTATACATCATAGTCCACCTTCACCACTGGCGTGATGGGATGACTCTGGCAGGTAAGAATGAACCCTTCGGCAACTTCAGTATCGGTCAGTGCAAAATTCTTGTTCATGTGAACTTTGCCTTCTAAAACTTTCCCCCGGCAGGTGGCGCATACTGCTCCTTTACAGGCAAAAGGGGCATCCACTCCGGCATCAATGGCCGCATCTAATATTGCTTTCCCGCCCGATGAAAGCTCAAAAGTAGTTTCCTTTCCATACTGAACAACCGTAACCTGTGCGATTACCTTTTCGGAAGGAGAAACAGGATTGTCAGGCGCATCAATGGAAGAAGTAAAGTACTCAACATGAATGATAGCCTGGTCGATCTTTTTTTCCTCCAGCGTTTCACGCACATTATCCATCATGGGCTTGGGTCCGCAGATGAAAAATTCATTGTCAGCGTCCGGAGAAATATGTTTATCAAAAAGAGTTTTTGCTTTTTCTTTGGTGATGATCCCTTTATAAATATCTTCCGATGGTGAAGCAGGTTTGTCAAATATATAATGCAAGTTGAATCTTGCAGAATTCTTTTGAGACAGTTCATCCAACTGTTTTTTGAAGATCGTGCTCTCTTCGTTCAGATTTCCGTAAAATAAAATAAGCGTGGACTGAGGTTCAGTCTGCAAAACAGTTTTCAGGATGGAGAGCAGGGGGGTGATTCCGCTGCCACCGGCAAACAACACATAGTTCTTTCTATGAGATGTATTCATGGGGGAATGAAAACTACCCATCGGTGTCATCACCTCAATCTCGTTTCCGGATTTCAGATTATCGTTGATGAAATTGGAACCTTTGCCCCCTTGCACTTTCTTTACGGCCACCCGCATTTCATTTTCATGGATCCCGCTGCAGATGGAATAACTCCTGCGGATCTCCTCGCCATTCACAAAAAATTTCAGGGTGAGATATTGTCCCTGGATGAATTTATACGCCTCTTTCAGCGATGCAGGAACTTCCAAAGCCACAGAAACGCAGTCTGCGGTTTCCCTGCGTATATCAGCTACTTTGAGTTTGTGGAATTTAACCATATAGAGGCAACAAAAATAGAATATTCAGGACTTACGCAAAAAGTATAATTCTTGTATTTCTCTGCGGTTCTATGCGTCTTATATTTGTGGAATTTTGCGTAACTACTAGTATCATTTGTATATTAGCATCTGTTATGTTTGTGCCGAAACTATTTGTTACGTTCAAAAACTACTCAAGAGAACAATTTTACAGAGACCTGATTTCGGGAATTGTTGTCGGAGTTGTTGCCCTGCCCCTTTGCATTGCATTTGCCATCGCATCGGGCGTTTCGCCTGAGAAAGGAATAGTTACAGGAATCATAGGAGGGTTTCTCATTTCCTTTCTGGGAGGCAGCCGCGTGCAGATCGGAGGCCCCACAGGCGCTTTTATTGTGATCGTTTACGGGATCGTGCAGGAATTCGGAATTGACGGGCTTATCATTGCCACCTTTCTGGCCGGTATTATCCTCGTGATTATGGGACTTGCACGGATGGGTTCTGTCATCAAATTCATTCCTCATCCGTTGATTGTTGGATTTACCAGCGGTATCGCACTTATTATTTTCTCCTCTCAGATGAAAGATTTTTTCGGTTTGAGCATGGAAACCGTTCCGGCTGATTTTGTAGAGAAATGGAGAGAATATTTTTTGAATTTCAACACCGTAAATGTTTATGCTATTTCAATTGCTTTTGGAACCATTCTTCTTTCTATTTTTTTTACGAAAGTGTCAAATAGGATTCCGGGATCGCTGGTGGCGCTATTACTGTCCACTATTGCTGTGCATTATTTCAACATGGATGTGGAAACTATCGGAAGCAAATTCGGAGAAATTCCTTCCGCATTTCCTGCACCGCATGTTCCTGATTTTAATTTTTTTACGATACAGAAATTAATTCAGCCTGCTTTCACCATCGCATTGCTTTGCGGAATTGAATCGCTTTTATCAGCAGTGGTGGCAGACGGAATGATTGGAGGAAATCATAAATCAAATGTTGAACTTGTTGGACAAGGCGTTGCGAATATTGTTTCTTCTCTCTTCGGAGGAATTCCAGCCACAGGCGCGATTGCGCGCACCGCCACCAACGTGAAGAACGGAGGAAGAACACCCGTTGCAGGAATCGTACACTCGCTCGTGCTTCTGCTCATTATGTTAGTCGCAGGGAAATGGGCAACGCATATACCACTTTCCTGTCTGGCCGGAATTCTGGTAGTGGTTGCGTACAATATGAGCGAGTGGCGGTCCTTCATCGCAGTACTGCGCACATCCAAAAGCGATGGAGCCGTCCTGCTCGCCACTTTTACACTTACCGTTTTTGTGGATCTCACCGTAGCAATCGAAATAGGCATGGTGCTGGCGGTTTTCCTGTTCATGCACAGGATGACGCAGATCTCGAACGTAAATATTGTCACTAAAAAGATCAATGAAGAGGATGACCTGCAGGCCATCAGCAGATACAAAGTACCCGAAGGGGTTGAGGTATTTGAGGTAACAGGACCCATGTTCTTCGGGGCAGCCTATAAATTCAAGGAATCGCTTCAGCTAATGAAAGAAACTCCTAAGGTTCTCATCATACGCATGCGATCTGTGCCGGTAATTGACGCAACAGGATTACACACGCTGGAAGAAGTTTTCAGGCAATCAAAACACAAGGGGACAAAATTCATTTTGTCAGGCATTCGGCCTGTGGTTTACCTCGAACTGGAAAAGTCTCACCTCATGGAACTCATCAGCAAAGAGAATGTCTGTCCTGATATTGATACTGCGCTGGCAAGGGCGGAAAACTTGTTAGGAGAAACAGAATAATTCCGACCAAAATCATTTCGTCAATTAAGGCGTATCTTTATATTTGCATTCCCTAATCACCGGGTAATTCAGTCAGACGGGCGATACTAAATCTCACTATGAATAATATGGATATGGATGCCAATTTTGAAGCCAAGTTGGCTCGTAATGAAAATATTGAACCGAAAGACTGGATGCCTGATATCTACCGCAAGCACCTCATCCGTCAGGTATCCCAGCACGCACACTCCGAGATCATTGGTATGCTGCCTGAAGGTAACTGGATCACCCGCGCACCCAGCCTGAGAGCTAAAATGGTGCTTATTGCCAAGGTACAGGACGAAGGCGGTCATGGACTTTATCTTTATACAGCAGCGGAATCTCTTAACATTTCCCGTGAGGAACTTCTGGAACAACTTCACACCGGCAAGGCCAAATATTCCTCCATCTTCAACTATCCTACCCTTACCTGGGCGGATATAGGAGCCATTGGATGGCTGGTAGACGGAGCTGCCATCATGAATCAAGTGATGCTCCAAAGAACATCCTACGGACCCTATGCGAGAGCGATGGTGAGAATTTGCAAAGAAGAAAGTTTTCATCAGCGACAAGGTTACGAGATAACCTGCAAACTTGCTGCCGGTACAAAGGAGCAAAAAGAAATGGCACAAGACGCACTCAACCGTTTCTGGTGGCCTACTCTGATGATGTTCGGCCCACCGGATGCAGCATCTTCTAATTCTGAAAACGCAATCAAATGGAAAATAAAGCGCGAAAGCAACGACCAGTTACGCCAGCGTTTTGTAAACCAAACTGTTCCGCAGGCTGAACTGATCGGGCTGACCATTCCCGACAAAAATCTGGAATGGAACGAAGCAAAAAAAGGCTATGATTTCTCTGATCCCGACTGGAAAGAATTCAATAATGTAATTCATGGCAATGGCCCTTGTAACAGGGAAAGACTGGGAGCACGCGTGAAAGCCCATGAGAACGGAAGATGGGTAAGAGAGGCAGCAATAGCGTATGCCGAAAAGAGAAAACAGAAAGCAGCCGCTTACCAATAAACGAATAGGTAACGAATATTACAAATAGGGACTCCCGCAATTATTAGTAATATTCGTAACAGATTAGTAATTAACCAGGAAATTGCATATTAAAAACAAGAATCATGAATAAAGACAGTCAGGGCGCACTTTGGGAAGTATTTGTACAAAAAAAACCGGGGCAACCTTATGTACATTGCGGCAACCTTCACGCATTTGATGCTGAAATGGCTTTGCAAAACGCGCGCGATGTATATACCCGCAGAAACGAAGGAACGGCTTTATGGGTGGTCCCATCCGCCTCTATCGTTGCAAGTTCCCCCGAGGATATCGGGCCTTTCTTTGAACCGGCAAATGACAAGGTATTTCGTCATCCGACATTTTATAAACTTCCTAAGGAGATAAAACACATGTAACAGCCACCCTTACCCTGAAGACAATCGCAGGTAAATACAAAAGCCCCTTTTAGGGAAGGGGGGCAACACAAACGATGACTAAACAAGAAGCGCTTTTCAACTACTGCCTTCGTCTTGCCGACACAAGCCTGATTCTCGCGCAGCGAAATGCGGAGTGGTGTGGTCATGGTCCCTTTCTGGAAGAAGACCTGGCGCTGACTAACCTATCTCTTGATCTTATTGGCCAGGCAAACTCCATTTATCAATATGCCGCGCAGGTAGAAGGCAAAGCACGAAACGAGGATGATCTTGCGTATCACCGCAGCGAACGCGAGTTCTTGAACACGCTCATCGCTGAACAATCAAACGGTGATTATGCAAAAACCATTCTGCGTCAGTTCTTCTGCGATACATTTGATTTTTATTTCTACGCTGAGTTAGTAAAAAGCAAGGATGAAACGCTGTCAGCTATTGCGGAAAAATCAATAAAAGAGATCACCTACCATCTTCGCCACACCTCTTCCTGGGTAGAACGACTGGGCGATGGAACAGAAGAAAGCCATACGCGGATGCAAGACGCTCTTAACGAAATCTGGAGATTTACCGGTGAAATGTTCGAGATGAATGAAGTGGATACGATTTTAATAAAGGAAGGAATTGCCGTTGACCTGAATTCAATAAAATCAAAGTGGGAAAGCAAATCGAAAGAAATACTGGATCGCGCAACAATAAAAATACCTGCCAATGCTTTCATGCAGCGCGGAAGCCGCGAGGCAAAACATACGGAGCATCTGGGGTTTATACTTGCCGAGATGCAGTCGTTGCCGAGAGCGCTGCCGGACGCAAAATGGTAATACCTCACCCCGACCCTCTCCAGAGGAAAGGGAGTCAAAATGCTTTCTAAAGAACAAATAACATCTCTTCTCTCAGCAATTCCCGACCCGGAAATTCCTGTAATTAATATTAAAGAACTCGGGGTTCTCAGGGATGTAGTTGTAAATGGAAATGAGGTTGAAATCATTATTACTCCCACTTACAGCGGTTGCCCGGCCATGAAGCAGATCGAAGATGATATCATTTCCTCCTTAGAAAGGAATGGGATTGAAAACGTAAAAGTGAAAATGGTTTATCATCCCGCCTGGACCACCGACTGGATAACGGACGAGGCGAAAGAAAAACTTAGAAAATACGGAATTGCGCCCCCTGAAAAGACCACTGCAGACAAAGGAGCGCTTATGGGTAAGAAAAGGGCGCTGGAATGTCCGCGCTGCGGCTCAAAAAATACTGTCATGATCTCCCAGTTTGGTTCTACAGCATGCAAAGCCCTTTTCCAATGCAGCGACTGCAAAGAGCCATTCGACTATTTCAAGTGCATCTGATCAATCGATAAAATCATTGTGAATAGGGTGTATATTAAAAAAAACTTATCTTTACAAATCAACACGTAACTCTAAAAACACATTATGAAAAAAGTATTACTATTTGGAGCAGCAATATCTGCCACCGTAATTTTTAATTCCTGCAATAAAGATCAAGTCAAAATATGCCCTGATTATAATGCGGGGGGAGAAGCAAGTGCCGATCAGAATGGAGCCGTCATTGAAGGAAAGTACATTGTAGTGTTCAATGAAAATATCGATTTGAATTTAAGACTGAATGCAAGTGTGTCCTACAGCGAGCGCACAGCCGTCATGAGATCGTTCTGCGAAGATTTTCTTTCAGAAAAAAATATTACGCCTGCAATTTCCTATACATACGGAAAAGTAATTCATGGATTTGCCGCTTCATTAACAATCGAAAATGTTAAAAGTCTGGCAAGCGATTCCCGCATTGCATATATTGAGCAGGATAAGTTGGTAGTTTTAGGAGGAAAACCGGGCGGAGGCACCCCTCCCCCTCCTGCACAGGAAACTCCCTGGGGCATTACCCGCGTTGGCTCTGCTGACGGTACCGGCAAAACTGCCTGGATCATTGATACAGGGATTGACTTTACGCATCCCGACCTTAACGTGGATGCAGCCCGCAGCAAAACATTTATCACCACAGGACCAGACTCAAAAAATGCAAAAGACGGCAACGGACATGGCTCGCATGTGGCAGGAACCATTGCCGCAATAAATAATTCCATCGGAGTAGTAGGCGTTGCTTTTAACGCAACTGTTGTTGCTGTAAAAGTGCTGAACTCTCAGGGAAGCGGCTCCAATTCAGGCGTAATTGCCGGTGTTGATTATGTTGGGGCTACAGCAGTTGCAGGCGATGTTGCGAATATGAGTCTGGGAGGTGGTGTTTCCACCG
>SCSP01000347.1 GCA_004297845.1 Bacteroidota bacterium
ATCCCGTTTACGGATGAAGCAAGCATTGAAAATACCATTCATTGCTGGGCGGTGATGCTTTTCCTCGGGTACACCAACATGGTAATTGCGGAACGTATGCTCCGTCTTAGCCCCGTGGCTATGCGCCTGGAACTTAAAGAGGGGGTCAATAATTGCTCCGTCATCAATGACAGCTATAATTCTGATCTGGGCTCGCTGGCTATCGCGTTGGATTTTCTGAATCAGCAGAAACAGCACCCGAAGCGTACGCTGATATTATCGGATATATTTCAGAGCGGAAAAAATGAAAGAGAACTTTATAAGGAAGTTGCTGATCTCGTGAAAGAAAAGGAAGTAAGCAGGCTGATAGGAATTGGTGAAGCGATATCCATGCAGGCAAATCAGTTTGACGCAGAAAGGAAGTTTTATAAAACTACAGATGAATTTCTTGCTGACTATATCGGAAATATTTTCAGCAACGAGACGATCCTGCTGAAGGGTGCCCGCGCCTTCGGGTTCGAGCGCATCAGCCGGATGTTGCAGCAGAAGGCCCACGAAACGGTTCTTGAGATAAACCTGAACGCGCTCATTCATAACCTGAATTATTATCGGTCGAAGATCGCCCCCGGAACAAAAATGATGGTCATGGTAAAGGCTTTCTCCTACGGAAGCGGTGGTTTTGAAGTTGCCAACATTCTACAGCATCATCAAGTAGATTATCTGGCTGTTGCTTATGCAGACGAAGGAATAGAATTGCGAAAGGCAGGCATCATCATTCCGATCATGGTGATGAATTCGGAGGAAGCAAGCTACGATACCATGATCCGTCACGATCTGGAACCGGAGATATTCAGTTTCAGGGTGCTGAAGCTTTTTGAAGATGCGGTTAAGCGGTCCGGAAGAAAGGATTTTCCCTATCCTATTCACCTGAAACTGGATACAGGTATGCACCGCCTGGGTTTTGAGGAAAAGGAAATGAATGAGATAGCGGTTCGCATAGGCAACAGCAAATTTTTGGAGGTTCGTTCCGTGTTCTCGCATCTTGCGGGAAGCGAGGAACAGGCACATGATGAATTTACCCGCAACCAGATAAAAAAATTCGGGGAGATGAGTGAAGTGATACGTTCTTGTTTCGATTATCCCATCTTCAGGCATATTCTCAATTCGGCCGGTATAGTTCGTTTTCCCGGTGCACAGTTTGAAATGGTACGATTGGGGATTGGCTTGTACGGCATTGGCACAAATTCCGAAGAACAGGCTCAGCTGAAAAATGTAAGCACCCTTAAAACCACTATCTCTCAGATCAAAAATATTCCTGCAGGAGAATCGGTTGGTTATGGCAGGAAATTTGTTACGAAAAAAGATATGCGTATTGCCACGGTTCCTATCGGTTATGCGGACGGGCTGAGCAGAAGGCTCAGCAACGGGAAAGGTAAGATGATCATTAAAGACAAAAAAGCTTCGATTGTTGGAAGTGTTTGCATGGATATGTGCATGCTCGATATTACTGACATCCAATGTTCTGAAGGAGACGAAGTGATCGTATTCGGATCGGAATATTCAGCCTATGAAATCGCCAAGGATATGGATACCATTCCTTATGAGGTTTTTACCGGAATTTCAAGAAGAGTGAAGAGGGTGTATTTTCAGGAGTGATCATCGAAAAAAAATCAGTACGAATTTACGAACTGATACAGATTGAAATTTTTCCTTTCAATCTCTTTCCTGAGCTGAGTTTGCAATTTTTTTTTATCAAGATCCTTCATGCGGTTGTTCCGAATGAGCTTATAGGCTTTTTCGGTGAGGAGGAATAGCTTTTTGTCATTTGGAGCTGCGGCAGCATGTCCGTCAATTTTCTTCATGAGATGTTCTATGCCTTCGTTTTGTGTGGCAATCACTTTTATTACCGGAGGAAACCAGTCGCCTTTGCTCCCCTCTCCTTTGGGAGAGGGGTTGGGGGAGAGGTTTTTGCTTTCTACCATGTGCTGGATTGAAATTGCAAATCCGTCAGCCCCCGGATTGTCACTTTTGTTCACCACAAAGATGTCACCGATCTCCATGATGCCTGATTTGAGTGTCTGCACCTCATCTCCAAAGCCGGGAGCCAGTACCAAAACAGTGGTGTCTGCCAGCCCTGCCACTTCCACTTCGGTTTGGCCTACGCCAACGGTTTCCAGAAAAATGTAGTCAAAATCGGATGACTTCATAACGTCCACGATCTCGATCGTTTTTGCAGAAAGTCCTCCCAGGGAACCGCGTGTGGCTAAAGACCGGATGAATATATTTTCGTCACTAAAATGTTCCGACATTCTTAATCTGTCTCCTAATAAAGAGCCAAAATTGAAAGGGGAAGTAGGGTCAATGGCAATGACACCAATCCTTTTATTCTTTTTACTGAGAAAAGAGAGGAGGGCATTGATAAGCGTACTCTTTCCGGCTCCCGGAGGACCTGTGAAACCAATTACAGGAATGTTTTTTATTTGCAGGGAGGATAAAATATTCTCGTATCCATCAAGCTCATTCTCTACCATGGTAATGCAGCGGGCAAGGGCTTTTTTATCGCCCAAGGATAATTGTTTTAATATTTCCCTTGTCTTACTCATCATGGATTTCTTCGCATCCTTTGTGTGCTGTATCTTTGTGTCCCTTTG
>SCSP01000348.1 GCA_004297845.1 Bacteroidota bacterium
TATGCAGGCAAAGATCACCGATGGAATAACTGTTTCTCCTTCAGAGATAAAGTTTTTTTTTGAAGCTATTCATAAAGACAGCATTCCGCTTGTTAATGCAGAGATGGAAGTGGGGCATATAGTGAAGATCCCTAAAATAAATCCGGAATTAAAGAAATATGCCAAAGAAAAGATATCCGGTCTTCGTAATGATATTATTGCGGGCAGAAAAGATTTTGCGACCGCTGCCATCATTAATTCAATGGATGGGGGATCTGCCCCTCAAGGTGGCTCACTTGGAACGGTTCAGCGGGGAAATATGGTTTCAGAATTTGATGCGGTCGCATTTCGTATGAAAGAAAAAGAAGTATCAGATGTATTTGAAACGGATTTTGGATACCATATCCTTATGGTGGACGCTCGCAGAGGAGATGAGATTGATGTGCGTCACATCCTTATTTCCCCCCAACCTTCTCCGGAAGATATGATGAAGGCGAAATTTTTTTTGGACAGCATTGCCGATCTTGTGCGCAAAGATTCCATTACTATTACGGAGACTGCTTCCCGTTTTTCGGATGATGAAGAAACCAAACATAACGGTGGTTTGATATCAAATCCCTATACAGGAAGTACAAAACTTGATATGGGCCAACTGGGGCAGATAGATCAGTTCTTGGTATTTACTACAGATAAGTTAAAGGTCGGAGAGATGTCAGCTCCTTCTCTTACACAGTTGCGAAACTATCAGGCATATCATATTGTATTTGTAAAAAGCAGGACAGAACCGCACCGTGCCAATTTAAGGGAAGATTACCAGCTTATCCAAGAGGAGGCGCTTTCTGAAAAGAAAGAAAAGGTTGTAAACGCCTGGATAAAGAAGAAGATTGCAACCACGTACTTGCACATTGCTGATGAGTATAAAAACTGTAAGTTTGATAATCAATGGGTGACTCCAACTCCTAAAGGGGGATAATAGCTTCTTCCTCCCTTTAGGGAAGAGGCAAATTTTATGACTATGAATTACAAAGATGATGTTGAGGCTGTAAACGCCCTTAGAGATAAATACAAAACCCTCACCGCTGAGATCGGGAAGGTTATAATCGGACAGAATGATGTCATAGAAGATGTGTTGATCTGTGTTTTAAGTAAAGGGCATTGTCTTCTTGTAGGTGTTCCTGGTTTGGCAAAAACGCTTTTAGTGAATACCATTTCCCGGGTGCTTGGTTTGCAATACAGCCGCATTCAGTTCACGCCCGATCTGATGCCTTCCGACATTATTGGCACAGAGATATTAGACGAAAGCAGGCAGTTTCGTTTCGTGAAGGGACCTTTATTTGCAAACATCGTTCTTGCCGATGAAATAAATCGTACACCTCCTAAAACGCAGGCTGCGCTGCTGGAAGCAATGCAGGAGCGTGCGGTAACCACAGCAGGAAAAAGGTACGAGCTTGGTAATCCTTTCTTTGTGCTTGCTACGCAAAACCCAATTGAGCAAGAAGGTACCTACCCTTTGCCTGAAGCCCAGTTGGACCGGTTCATGTTCAATGTATGGCTAACCTATCCTAAGTTTGAGGAAGAAATTACAGTTGTGAAGAATACCACTTCAGATTATAATGCGGATATCAAGGTTATTCTGAGCGCTGAGGAGATTTTGTATTTTCAAGACCTGATACGCAGAGTTCCGGTAACGGATAATGTGTTGCAATATGCAGTGCGCCTGGCAGCCAGCACTCGTCCGGAAAGCGAAAATGCTTCCCCATCGGTAAAGCAATATATTTCATGGGGCGCTGGTCCTCGGGCTTCCCAATATCTCGTTTTAGGAGCCAAGGCCCATGCGGTGATTCATGGAAAATATTCTCCGGATATTGAAGATGTTCGCGCAGTAGCCCCTGCCATCCTGCGCCACCGCATTGTGCGGAATTATAAAGCGGAGGCTGAAAATGTTTCTGCCGATGCCATTATTAAGGAGTTTGTAAAGTAAGTTAGTTGTTCAGAGCCCCGTTATCGATCCAGAATTTTACTTTGCATATTTTATCATGGGAAACTTTCGTGCCGTCATTGGGCATTTTCTTGTAATGTTTCAGGTGAGCCATTGTTCCTAACAACAAGTCATTGTCCGCGTATTTTTTTGCATTATCATATCCGCTTAAATTTACATTCCCTTGCATGATTGTGCTGTTGTGACAACCGGTACAATGCTGAGAAAGGATAGGAGCAACTGTGTTGGAGTAACGGATGCTGTCCGGAATCCATCCAGTTGTATCGCATTGAATGGAATCAACACTTTCTTTTTTGCATCGGGTGATTAGTACCGCCACCGTCAGAAAAAGGGTAAAAGTTATTTTAATTTTCATGAACGGACAGGTTAGAAGGGATATCCAATCCCGAAGTTAAGAACTGTTTCCAATGGTTTTCCGAACATCCATCGGTCGTCAGTTTTTCTGGCAGGGTCTTTCACTTTGAATGCACCATCGAGTCGTAGTATGAAAAAGTTGAAATCCAACCGGATACCCACCCCAGCGCCAATGGCAACGTGATAAATAAAGGATCCAACTGTTGAATCGCCTAAAAACGAAAAGTGACCTCTTTTATAGCTTTCATATTCTTTTCGAAGCCAGATATTTCCTGCATCAACAAATAACGCAGCATTAAGGATTTTGATCACGTTAAAGCGGTATTCAATGTTACTTTCAATCTTTACATCTCCGATCTTATCCGCAAAATCACTGTTATCCGAGTCCGTAAATCCCCCGGGGCCGAGCGTACGGGCCTGCCAGGCTCGAATGCTGTTCGGCCCTCCGGCAAAAAAACTTTTTTCAAGCGGAAGCACCCGGAGGTTATACAAAGGCTTTCCAACTCCCAGAGCAACGCGAAAAACGAGCTTTGATTTTTCACGGAGAAACTTGTAGAATCGGCAATCAATATCGGTGCGAACAAATTGTGAAAAACGGATATCTTTAATTGTGAAATTTTTTTCAAATGGAATTGACCAGCTTGGTCCGGGGTAAAAGGTGGTATCTGGATAATAACTCAAGGAATCATCATCTCTTCGGAGCTGTTTATCTATCAGTAAAAATATTCCCCGCATAGCATTTCCCGCTGCTTCCGCTCCAAATCTGAAATAGGTGAAATTTTTATTTTTCTTGCGAATGTTCTGGTTGTTGAATATGAACCCATAGCGTGTTCCAAGCGTAAAGTGGTCCGAATAACTGTTCTTTAAAAACAGGTCCTTGTCTTTGCTTGCACTAATGGTAGCCTGCAAAGTGCTGTCGTCAAAAATATTTACGAGATTGAATTCTATCGGATTGATGATGTGTTTTTTTGTAGAGGTCTCGTTCCATGAATATCCAAAGGCGATATTGGCAATGGATCTTCCATAAACTTCAGGTCTTAATTGTAAATTATAATTTGCCGTAAGATTTGTTTTTGCGTTATTATTTTTAGGCGTTTTAATGTTGAATGGAGTTACAAATCTTGGGATGAACAGATTTACCTCATTTCCAAGTTCAAGTGTGTTGAAAGGGATGGGAGATTCCGTTACTATTGTTTCGTCACTGTTTGACATCTGTATCTCCAGGGCGCCTTTGAGTTTAATCTCAAGGATCTCTCCCCCCTTAAATGTGTTTTTATTCTGGTAAACCAAGCTTCCGGCAATACCGAGTGTGCCGGATGTATTCGTGCCTTCGGTTTCAACTGAAAATGATTGCTTGGGAATATTGGACAAATAAACAAAACACTCGACCTGTGAATTTCCTATTGGCACAAACTGAATCTGAACAGATCGGAACAGTTTCAATTCAGAAAGCCTCCTGTATGTTTGATCCGCATGGCTCTGTTGAAAAAGCTCTCCTTTCGAAATAAATATCGCATCGGTTATTAGTCGGGTTTTATAACGCAGTGCACCTGTGCTCATAAGGTGGTAGTCGTTGATGGTAAGTGTGTCTTTGGGCAGCGTTTTCTGTTTTGGGTCGTAGTCTGTACAGATGTATATATTCTTAATGTAGAATCTTGAGTGTGGCAATTCAGTCGTGGAATCCTTTTTTCCTTCAATTTTTAGGATTGGGTTTTTTATTCCTATTTTAATATCTACTTCATGTTTTCCCAGAGAGCTGTCAATCTCAAAGTAAATGTATTCTTTGGAAAAAAGAAAATACCCGTCATTTCTCAGCATACCCGTTATGCGATCTCGCTCTTTCTGGAGCGCTTCCACATCATAATTAATTCCTTGTTTAATGAAGGTGGAAGGGGCGTCTGACAGTACGTAGTATTTTAACTGCTCATCTTTTATTTCATACAAAAGATTTCGGAACAGGTAGGGCTTACCTGTATGCACACTATAGTGAACGGCTGCTTTTTTATTTCGGACAGACAAGGAGTCTTTTACCTTGCTGTTAAAGAATCCTTTGTTGTTCAGATATAGATTTATCTGCCGGGCTGATTTCCGGGCAAGAAGGGAATCGTAAATGACCGGCTGTTCTCCAATGCGAAGGAGCCATTCTCGCCACGTAAGAGTATTTTTTTTCTTCAAAAACGCCTTCTTGGATTTTTTGCCTTTTGCTTCGCGTTTTACATTGCGTTGATTGTTTTTTTCTATTCGGAGAGAATTAATGGATTCGATACGGGCATCTTTGCGTATTTTTTTCTTTTCGATCTTTTCCTGATTGACCCGGTTATATATATGCAGATAAAACTTCCAAAACAGCACTTTCCTGTTGGGTTGTTGCTTGATATAGGCTTCTATTTCGCCTTTATCAAGCAGGAGGGATTTTGTTGTAATGATATTTTTATCAAGTAACAACTCTCCTTCCGTTATTTTTTTGGTTGAATTGCATGAAGAAAGCAAAATGATGCACTGCAAAATGAGTGAGAAGCCCAATGAGATATGCAGCCAAGTTAGTTTCTTCATTACTTTTGCTTAATTCTCGAAAAACGAAATCATACGAATTTACAAAAAGCCCTCACTTGAGAAATTCGTAATATTCGTTTCTGATGCGTTATTCGTATACTATGATCTCAAAAACTCAGATTAAAAACATTAAACTGCTTCATCAGAAAAAGTACCGTGAATCGGAAGGAGTTTTCATTGCAGAGGGACCGAAGATTGTAAACGACCTGTTGAATTCAAAATTCAAGGTAAGAGAAGTGTTTGCTACGAAGGAGTTCAAGGTTCAAGGTTCAAGCCTCAGGATTCATGAAGTAACAGAAAAAGAATTAATACAATTGTCGGCACTGGCTACTCCTAATCAGGTAATAGCTTCATTTGAGACAGAGGATGTTATGCCGGATGTTAGGATTCTGAAAATGGAACTAGTTCTGGCTCTTGATGATATTAGGGATCCTGGGAATCTGGGTACTATCATCCGAATTGCCGACTGGTTTGGGATCCGTCATATTCTATGTTCAGAGTCAAGCGTAGATGTTTATAATCCAAAGGTCATTCAGGCAACTATGGGTTCTATTGCAAGAGTGAATGTGTATTATGCTGACCTTGATACTGTTTTAAAGGAATTTAATACGGTTTATGCTGCTGTGCTGGATGGAGATAACATATACTCACAAAAATTATCTAAACAAGGAGTAGTGCTTATTGGAAATGAGTCAAAAGGTGTATCGGAAAAACTAATGAAGTGCGTTAACCGCAGGATTTCAATCCCTAATTTTTCAGCAGGGGCAGAATCATTAAATGCGGCCGTTGCAGTTGCTGTAATTTGCTCGGAATTCAAAAGGAGAGAAAAGGCATAGAGGTATAGGGAAATAAAGGTATATGCCTATCCGGGAAATACAATATTTTGAAATAACATTCGTTCCCAAAATCTGATTATCTTGGCGCTATGAAAAAGGTATACGGTATAAAGGAAGGTACAGGGTATAAAGAACAGCCTCTCTTCTATACCTTTATACCTTGTGCCCTATATTTCTGCACCCTCCTGCCTTGCTACTCGCAAATAGGAGGGAATAACACCTATGAGTTCTTAAATCTTGTTAACCCCGCACGGGTAGTTGCCCTTGGAGGAACTCTTATTTCTGTAAAAGACAATGACCTTAACCTTTCAATTCAGAACCCCTCTTTGCTTGATTCTACTGTGCACAACAGTCTCTCCATGAGCTATGTTGACTATTTCACGGATATACAGTATGGCTATGCGGTTTACTCGCGTACGTTTAAGAAGATAGGCAGTTTCAGTGCCGGTATGCAGTTCATGGATTATGGAAGTTTTACTTCGGCCGGAGTTACCGGAGAAATAACCGGGCAATTTACTGCCGCGGAATACGCCCTGAATCTTTCCTATGCCCGCCCGATTGATTCTCTTTTTTCCATTGGCGGGACTGTTAAAACCATATACTCTGCACTTGAAGAGTATAGCTCTATTGGCAATGCGATCGACTTTGGGGCGACCTACAATAACAAAAAACATTTGGTTTCTGCCGCGCTTGTGATTAAGAATTTTGGGAGGCAGTGGAAGACCTATTACTTTGTACGCGAGCCGCTTCCTTTTGAAGTTCAGATCGGAGTCTCGAAAAAAATAAGTCATGCACCCTTTCGCATCAATTTTACGGCTACCCACCTTGAAAAGTGGGATATAACCTATTCTGACCCCTCTATTGCAGACTCCGATCCAATTACCGGAGAAGTGATTGAGGATAGCAAACTGTCAAAATTCAGTGATAAGCTGGCAAGGCATATTGTTTTTGGAGGAGAAATCCTACTGTCTAAGAATTTTCACCTTCGAGTAGGCTATAATTTTCAGCGGAGGAAGGAGTTGAAGCTTGAAACACGTTCCGGAATTGCCGGATTTTCATTCGGATTCGGATTGAGGATCAACCGGTTCCATCTCAGTTACGGCTATGCCAGGTACCACCTTGCCGGAGGGCCTAATCATTTCACCATCAGCACTAATCTCTCAGAGTTCCATTCCAAAAAGAAGTGATGCGTAAGATCACTATTGCGGTTGATGGCTATTCTTCCTGTGGAAAGAGCACTGTTGCAAAAGGCATTGCGAAAAAACTTGGATATTTATTTATTGATTCCGGAGCCATGTACAGGGCGGTAACGCTGTATTGCATTCATAACAATATTATCAGGAACGGCAAATTTAATGACACAGATGTGGTAATAGCCATGGATAATATTCACATGGAATTTAAGTTAAATGAACAAACGCATCAGTCAGAAATACATCTGAACGGCAAGAATGTTGAAAAGGAGATCCGGGAAATGAATGTTTCCAATTTTGTGAGTCCGATCAGCGCTATAAAAGAGGTGAGGGACAGAATAGTCATCCTGCAAAGGAAGTTCAGGAACGCCAACGGAATAGTAATGGATGGCAGAGATATAGGAACCAATGTGTTTCCTGATGCGGAACTGAAAATATTTATGACCGCGGATGAGAACGTACGCACGCAGCGAAGGTGGAAGGAACTGGATGCAAAAGGCCAGAAAGTAACTATGGAAGAGATAAAGAATAACCTTGGCCAGCGCGATTATGAAGATACTCATCGCAAGTATAACCCCCTGCGCAAGGCAGAGGATGCCGTTGTTTTAGATAATACGCACATGACCTTGGAGGAACAATTGAATTTTGCCTTGAAACTCGTGCAGGAAAAAGCAGAAAGCTAAAGTAATGTCTTATGGAAGTTGACTTTCTGCCAAAACTATTTCCATCACCTTTTCTGTTGGTTTCACATTTTCAAAGTAAGAAAGCATTTTCATCATTACCCTTTCCACCACCGCATCCGGGCAGGAGGCACCGCTTGTGAGGATGATAGAGACCCCACCCCCCGCCCTCCCCGAAGGGGAGGGAGTGTCTCCCCCAAAGGGGGAGACGGGAGAGGGAGTAAGGTAGTTTCCAGTCGTTATATTTTTTTGATTATGAAAATCAAAGTGATTTATCTTTTCTTTAGATGTTATTTCTGTTTCTGAAGAAATGAAATAGGTGGGAAATTTCTGTTCGCAAAGTTCCACAATGTGTGAGGTGTTAGAGCTGTTATAACCGCCTACTACAATAGCAATATCTGCCGGTTGGTCCAGAAGGGCCAGCGTGGCTTCCTGATTCTCATTGGTAGCATAGCAAAGCGTATCCCTTGTATCGGCAAAATGAGACGCTCCGTATTTTTTTTCCATCACCTCTCTGAAGTAGTCGGCAATATCCTGAGTTTCGCTGGCAAGCATGGTGGTCTGGTTGATAACGCCCACCCGCACAAGATCCTTCTCAGGGTCAAAGTCAGAGGAAGTGCGTTTTGAAAAAAAATTATCAAATTCCTCACGGCTTAAATTACCATTGATATAGTCGCCTAATTTTTCTGCCTCGCGCATGTTTTTAATGATGATGGCAGGGGAGTAAATTTCACTTCTTGAAAAAGTAGCCCGTGTTTCTTCGTGATTATGCTTGCCGTGAATGATAACGGTGTATTTTTCTTCTCCCAGTCTTTCGGCTTTCTTCCATACGCGTTCCACAAACGGGCAGGTGGTATCGTATTTGTGTACCGCTATTCCGATCTTCTGGAGACGTTCTTCTATAGCAAGTGTTGTGCCGAATGCAGGGATAATGACTATATCTTCCTTTTTAAGTTCTTCGAAAGGGATGATCTGCTTTCCGTTTGTATCCATCAGGAATTTAACTCCCCTGTTCACCAGGTCGCTGTTCACTTCCGGGTTATGTATCATTTGGCTGAGAAGAAAAATTCTCTTGTGCGGGTTTTCCTCCACTGCTTTGAAAGAGATTTCAATGGCATTCTCCACCCCATAGCAAAATCCGAAATGGCGAGCGATGTAAAATTTTACAGGACCAAAATCAAGAAGGGTAGGGCTGTAATCTTTTTTCCGCGGATCGGTACTTCTGCGTAATTCTTTTACTTTTGAAATGATGCCGCTTTTATAAAACCCGGGGATGTTGAAGGATTTCATTACTTAACAATCACCTTTACAAACTGCCATTTTTCGTATTCTTTCCTGTTGGGAACGGCATCATTTTTATATTCAGGTCCCTGAACTTTTTTGCTTATTTCGTATGAGAATTTGGAGTCGTCAATGTTTTTCAAGCTGATGGATGCGCGTACTTTGTCTTTGATTTCATTTGCCCGGATTTCTGCCAGCATTTCGTTGCTTGGATAGGCGGTGGTAGGTACAGAAGAGGAACTTGCCGCAATGATTATAGCAGCCCTGCCATTCTCATGGATGGTCTTTACCACCTTTTCTGTTAAGGCAAGAAAGGATCCAACAGATATGTCAATTTCCTTTTTATTATAGGGGAAATAAACCACAAAATCAAAATTTTTATCATCCGGGTTCATTAGAACCTGATGAACAATATCATTACTGCCAGCCTTTCCTGGCTGGGTAAGATCGCTTTCTTTAATTTCACCCAGCCTCATCAGGTCAGCGGGAAGGTCTTTAAAGGAACTTCCCTTTTTATTAAGATCAATGACCTTCACCGCTTTGTCGGCTTCGTTGGAGAGATATGCCTTTTTTAACGAAGTGAGAAGGGGATCGTCATCATTGAATTTAACTGTATAGTTATGGTCTGCGGATAACTTATCAAATTTGAACGATCCCGAGGCGTCTGTTTTTGTTGTTTGTATCACCTGTCCTTTGTTGTCTACAAGTTTAAGATTCAAATTTGCCAATACGTCATTCGGGTTATTGCTTTTCAGCACCTTTCCTTTCATATAAACCAACTGAGCAGTATCTGTCATCTCAATAGATCCGAGTTTGTTCAGGTCAGATGGCAGGTTTTCAAATACAAAATAGTCGCCTAATTTCCTCACCCTGCGGATGAGCGCATCGCGCTGATTCACAAGATACAACTTACGCGCATCTGACATGGCCGGGTCTTTTTCGTCAATTGAGATGGTATAATTTTTATCGCTGGTCAGTCCTTCGAAAGAAAAATTTCCTGACTTATCAGTAGTTTTTTTCTGAATTGTCTTCCCCGTCTCATCTAATAAATTAATAGATGTATTGGCAAGTCCGGTCTTTCCCTTTTCATCTGTTGCAAGCTTTCCGGTCATTGCTGATGTTATAACAGGAGTGTCGGTGGATTCCAGCGGGTTGAGTTTGTTCATGTCCGGAGAAAGATGTTTAAAGAGGAAAAATTTTCCTTCCTGTGTGGAAGGAAGAACGATCTTCCCCTCGTTGTTTGCCAGGTAAAACTGATCTTTTGATTTTAGCATTGGGTCATTCTCATCAATTTTGATCATGTATTTTTGGTCGGAAGGAATATTTTGGAACTTAAATTTTCCATCCTTGTCGGTGGTGGTTGATGCAATAAGGTTGCCTTGGGAATTGAGCAGTTGTATGCTGAGGTTTTGAGCAGGGTCGTTTGAGTTCCGGCTCAGGAGTATTTGACCATCCACTGGCGCTGTTTCAAATTTAAAGGCAGTATCAGTCGCTTTTTTCATGGAAAATAAATTCGCTGTATCACCCATAAAAATGATTCGCTGAAAAAAGCCCCTGCCTAAGTTTTGGTAAGAACTATCTTCAGGCAAAAAGAATTTATCTGAAAAAACCGTATTCCCATTTGCTTCAATGGTTATTTCGTACGACTGCCCCGGAAAAAGAGATTGAACAAACTTTCCACTTGCTTCGTTCGGCTTGTTTGAAACAATTTCCCCTTTTGTAGATTTGGTTGTTACCAAAGAATTTTTTGGAATTGTAGAACCGTTCTTGTTTTTTAAGTAGCCAACAAGTATGGCAACGGACTTCACAATGGGTTTTGGCATACTCACCATGTAAATATCTTTCTCTCCCTTACCTTCGGGCCTGAAAGAAGCATAATAAGCTCGTCTTCCGTCAGAAGAGGTAACAAAATAGATGTCATCATCCGTAGTGTTTATCGGGTAGCCCATATTGATGGGTTTTGTCCAAACACCGTTTGCGACCCTGTTAGAATAGAAAACATCAAAACCGCCCATGGAGGAATGTCCGGTAGAACTGAAAAAGAAGGTGGTTCCGTCCGGGTGGATAAAAGGCGCGTCTTCATCGTAGGGCGTGTTGATCGAAGGACCCAAATTTTCCGGTTGGCTCCATGTATGGTTTGATAATCGTTTACACTGGTAAATATCCCTTCCGCCTGATCCCCCCTCACGATCGCTCACAAAGTAGATAGTGTTCCCGTCCGCGCTTACACATGCGCTCGGTTCCCATTTTTTGCTATTGATGTTGTTTGCATCTATTTTAGCAGGAGCGTTCCAATAATCACCGTCTAAGGCACTGATATATATATTCCCGTCACCGTTGCCGTCATCGCGGTAAACGTATAACTCCTGTCCGTCTGCGGAAAGCCCAATGGTTGCTTCGTTATTTTCTGTATTGATGGTTCTGCTTATTCCTTTCGCTTTAGTCCATGTTCCATAAGGTCCCCGGTTACAAAGCCATATATCTTCCAGAAACTCATCGTTCAGTGTTTTATTGGCTGCGCCTCCGGTTCCCAGCCTGCGGGAAGTGAAGGAAAGCATGGATTCATCGGCAGAGATAACAGGACTATAATCAGCGAATTCGCAGTTAACACTGTCTCCAAGATTTGTTATGGTACATTCAACCGGTTTTGCGGTAAGTTCTTTTCCATTCCTGTTCATTTCGGTCCAGTGGTCAATTTCTTTGACAAGGTTAAGATTCCATTTTCCGATAATATCCCTATATTTTTTAAACTGCTGCATTGCTTCGTCAAAGCGATAGGAATAGTGGTAGGCTTGGCCTAAATAATACATGGCAATTTCAGGAGCGTTTTTCTCGGAGGGTTCATCTTCCAGGTAATTTCCGGCAGTTTGCTTGAGCGCATTTTCGAGGTAGGGAATAGCTTTTGCTTTTTCACCCGGTATATTCAGGTAGCAAATCCCGATTTTGTAATTTATATTCGCGTTAGAGGGGTCAGAAGTGTTTAGTTTTAAGAAAACTTTTGCGGCAGTGTCGTAAAATTTTTCTAAGATCATCAGGTTGCCCTGCGTGAATAGCTGTTTGAATTCGCTTTTTGAGATGGGCTGGGATATAGACTGGTAAGAAACGAGAAGAAAAAACAGAACGAGTAATTTTGAAAATAGTTTTTTCATCACATCATATTAAATTTTTTGGGGTTAATTTTCCAGAATTTTAAATTCTACCCTCCGGTTCATCTGCATGCCTTTTGGATTTGGTTTTCCATTTAGAGAATTAGGGGCAATAGGCTGAGCTTCTCCGTAACCCTGAGCGATCAATTTTAATCTATCAGCGCCTTTGATGATTAGATAGTTTACAACTGCATCGGCACGGGCTTGTGACAAGTTGATGTTTGCATATAAACTTCCCGCGTTATCTGTAAATCCGCCTACCTCAACTTTAATGTTTTGCTGTTCGTTGATGAGTTTCAAGAGTTTATCTAATTCTACATTGGATTCTTTCCTAAGAGTGGCTTTTCCGCTGTCAAAGAAAATGTTGTTCAGGACCATTTTTGATCCTTTGGTGATCCTACCCATGACAATGTCTTTAGTTAGTTCAGAATAGACCCTTTCTTTGGGAACATTTATATTTTCGGATTGAAAAAGATATCCTGCGGCTTCGTAGGAAATATTGTAGTCGTTACCTCTTTGAACATTGAAGTAATATTCGCCCTTGTCATTGGGAGTATAGGTTCCGACAACCGCCCCTGTTTTGTTATCGGTAACAACCGCCTGCGATTTTTTAATAGGTAATTTGTCTTTATCAGTGATCGTTCCCTTGACCGATATTGTTCCAAGCATTAAGGAAGTTTCCATCACAATATCCTTTTTGAAATCGTATTCAGTAAGCTGCTGCGGCAGGTCGAGTGTTTCATTCATGGTAAGAAATCCGCTGGATTCATAGATAAATGAATAACTTTCACCTCCCTTGCCTGGAAGATCAAATGTATAGGTTCCGTCAGACTTAATTCCGTAAATTCCTGCAAGCTTCTTGGTGCCGTTGTCAGTTACGGATATTTTTACCTCGCGGATGTTGCTCGCGGTTCGCGTAGTCACTTTTCCGTAGATCG
>SCSP01000349.1 GCA_004297845.1 Bacteroidota bacterium
TGTTTTCCCTATGTGAACTATGCTCCTATGTGGTGAGGAATTTTTTACCACATAGGCACATAGATACATAGACATTCACATAGAATTCAACAGCCCTGATAAGTAACTCACCTTACGCACGAAAATAGGTAAATTCGTGAATTAAAAAATAAGAATGTGGAAAACTTTAGTGACCTGTATACCGATTATCTGATAAGCTCAACTTCGCTGACAACCGCTACGGGCTTATCCACTCTTTTAAAAGGCAGCGTGAGCCATGATAAAATAACGCGGCATTTATCTAAAGACAATTATGATTCCCGCTATTTGTGGAAAAGGGTAAAACCAATGTTGGAAGAAATATGTTCGAGTGATGATTTAGTGGTCATCTGCTTTGATGATTCCATAGAAGAAAAGCGTTATACCGATGTAAGCGAATTGATCAACTGGCATTTTGACCATACTATAAATCGTGCAGTTAAGGGCGTTAATTTTCTGACGGCATTAATTCATACGAAAGGAATCAGTTTGCCTTGCGCTGTGGAATTTGTTAAAAAAGACACAATACTAACAGATGCCAAGACAGGTAAAAACAAAAGCGTAAGCAGCAAAACAAAGAATGAAATGTATAGGGAGATGCTGCGCCACTGTAATCGAAACATAAATTTTGATTATGTGTTGAATGATAGTTGGTATTCTTCGGCAGAGAATATGCAACTGGTTAAAGAAGAATTGAAACGAAACTTTATCATGGCGCTCAAGAGCAACCGCAAGGTGGCATTGAGCCCGGAGGATAAAGAACAAAAGAAATACGTAGGTATCGGGTTACTGAATCTGGAACAACAGCCCGTGGAGGTTTGGCTCGAAGAGTTGGATTTTCCGCTGTTGCTTATAAAGCAAGTCTTCAAAAACGAGGATGGTACAGTGGGTGAGTTGTATCTGGTATGCAGTGACCTGAACCTATCGTATGAACAAATAGCTACAATCTACAAAAGACGGTGGAGCGTAGAGGTATATCACAAATCGGTGAAAAGCAATGCCAGCTTTGCCAAATCACCCACTAAAATTATTCAAACACAAACCAATCATTTCATATTGTCCATACTGGCTTATGTGAAATTGGAATGGTTACAATTAAGAAATCAGCTTAACCATTTTGCTATGAAATCAAAAATTTATATCTGTGCATTGGAAGCAGCCATGAAACAACTAAAAGAGTTATCAACACCGCAAAACAAAAACGTCAATTTTGCTTGATGTTTTTGCCTATCGGTGCGTAAGGTGAGTAAATTATATCAGGACTTACGCAGGAAATATCACGAAAGCCAGTTTTTAAGTAAATTTCGCTAATTAGCATTTATAATTTTCAACAATTTAAAGGTTTTGCGTAAGTCCTGTATATATTCTATCAGGATTTCTGGGAATGGGATCAAGCGGCAAATGTATGGACACAAAAGGCAGCTTTCCCCGGAACGGCAAGAAATGGGGCGGTTTCCTTTTCTATCGGGAATCGGGGATATATCGGAACAGGGATGGATAAAATGGGAGGCAACCTGAAGGATTTCTGGGAGTGGAACCAGGCATCAAATACATGGACACAAAAGACAAATTTCGGTGGAGTGGCCAGGCATCTTGCAGTGGGTTTTTCCATTGGCAACAAAGGATACATTGGAACAGGGGATAGCGGCCCAGGTTGTGACGATGCCAACAAGGTTGAAAATAGCGATTTCTGGGAATACACTCCCGACTCCACGGGCTGCGCTGCCACAGCGATAATTTCCTCCGACCCCAGCCCCTCTACCACGCTTTGCGTTGGCCAGAGCGCGTACATCACCGCATCGGGCGGCACGAGCTACGTATGGAACACAGGTTCCACCACCGCGTTCATGGTAGCGAATCCAACAATCACCACCACCTATTCCGTAACCGTAACCGATGCCAATGGCTGCACCGGCACGGCATCCATTACTTTTATTGTGGATCCAAACTGCGCAAGCACCGGCATTTCGCAGATCAACTCAGATGCGCTTCAAGCGGAGGTATGGCCCAATCCTTCCATCGGAGAATTTAGGATTGGGGATTTAGGATTAGGGATTTATAACTTGGATTTGTATAATGTGTTTGGAGAAAAAGTGTATGCTGATAAAATTCTGAATCCTGAATCCCAAATTTTTAGTCTTGATTTGCCTGACGGTGTTTATTTCATGCAGATATCCGCCATAGGCGGAGAAGGCAATTCGGCAATCAATAAAAAGATCATTATACAGAAATAACATGATGTACGCG
>SCSP01000350.1 GCA_004297845.1 Bacteroidota bacterium
GGGAATTTATCGTTCTCTTTCATTCCTTCGGGAAGTTTTACTCCGCATAATTCCCGTTTGCCGGATTTATACGTTCTCCAGGCATGTCCGCTCATATAGCCGCGTATCACCATTTCCACTTTAAAGGGTTCGCACATTCTTCCAATTGTTACCATCGGATCGGGAGAATCAATTACCCAGTTTGGAACAATGTCAGAGGTTGCCTTCAGAAATTTGGATGCGATCTGGTTGAGTACCTGTCCTTTGCAGGGAATTCCCTTTGGAAGCACCACATCAAAGGCAGAAATCCTGTCTGATACGATCATCACAAGCAGTTCATCATTGATGTTATACACATCGCGGACTTTTCCTTTGTAAAAACTTTTTTGATTGGGAAATTTAAAATTGGTGGAGGTAATAGCTTGCATAGGATTAAAGATTTGGGATTAAGGATTTGGGATTAAGGATTTAAAATCCTAATTCGTAATTCCTTAATCCTTAATTGTATTTTTAGCATACGCGTCAATAACGCTTCTTACGATCCTGTGCCGTACCACATCGCTTCCGTCAAGATGGATGAAATCGATGCCAGGGATTCCTTTGAGAATATATTCTACATTCAGCAATCCGGAAGGATGGTTTCTCGGCAGATCTATCTGGGTTACATCTCCGGTAATAATAAATTTTGCGGTGGCGCCCATTCTCGTCAAAAACATTTTGAGCTGACCAACCGTTGCATTCTGTGCCTCATCCAGAATAACATAGGCATGATCCAGTGTTCTGCCACGCATAAAAGCAAGCGGAGCAATTTCCAATACACGGTTTTCCATGTAGTACTGCATCTTTTCAGCAGGTATCATATCATAAAGTGCATCATACAAAGGCTGCAGATAAGGATCCAGTTTTTCTTTCATGTCACCCGGCAGAAATCCCAGGCTCTCCCCTGCCTCAACGGCTGGGCGGCAAAGTACAATGCGCCTAACCTCTTTATTTTTCAACGCACGCACGGCCATTGCGACAGCGGTATATGTTTTCCCTGTACCGGCAGGGCCTATTGCAAAAATAACATCGTTTGACTTTGCGCTTTCAAGCATTTTTCGCTGGTTGGCGGTTCTTGCTTTTACAACAATCCCGTTATTTCCGAAAACAATAATATCGTTTTGATCGGCAAAAGACATATTCAGATGTGATCCGTTTCCGTTCATAATCTGATCGATGACCTCTTCTGTTAATCTTCCGTTACTTGCAAAATAGGTTTGCAGCGCCTGTATCCTTTTTTCGAACATGTCCAGTTCTTCCTGCTCGCCTAAAACCTTTAGCGTATCGCCACGTGCGACTATTTTAAGTTTTGGAAATTGTTTTTTGATGAGATGGAGGTTGCGGTCGTTTATCCCGTAAAACTCTACAGGATTGCCGGATTCAATGCGGATGAGTAGTTCGTTCAAGAGGGGAAAATGTATTCGTTATTGGTAAATCGTTTATTGTGTTTACTTTCGCAGAGCAAATTAAGGTAAAAATCATTTTGGCTTTTGAACAAATAGTGAACAATGGCTGTTATAACCCTCACCACCGACCTTGGCCTGCACGATTATTACGTGGGTGCGCTTAAAGGAGCCATCCTGAGCCAGATGCCGGAGGTTGCCATAGTGGATATCTCCCACACAGTTCCCGCTTTTGACATACGGCATGGCGCTTATGTACTCAGGCAGGCGTACCCTAATTTTCCGAAAGAGACCGTACACATCCTTGGCATAAATGCGGAAACAAAATCCAATCAGAGCCACCTGGCCATTTACTGTGACGGACATTATTTTGTTGGAACGGATAATGGAATTTTCTCCTTGTTATTTGACAAAGTACCCGACAAGATATACGACCTCAGCAACATTCGCCAGGATACAGACCTGCTCATCTTTCCCGTAAAAGATGTTTTTGTGAAAGCCGCGTGCCACCTGGCCCGAGGGGGAACTCCCGAAGTGCTGGGCGTGCAGCAGGATGGATTCAGGAAAGTAGACACCGTAAATCCGGTTTTTTCGGAAAATATTTTACACGGCACCGTAATCTATATTGATTCATATGGAAATTCGGTAATTAATATAACAAAACAGTTTTTTAACGATTCAGTGAAAGGGAAAAAATTCACCATAGAATTTTCGGGGGAAGAGATCACCGAAATATCGCAGCGCTACAACGAATCTGCGGGCGGCAACATACTTGCCCTGTTTAACTCGGCAGGATATTTAGAGATAGCCCAGGCACAGGACAGCGTTGCCCGCCTGTACAATTTAACAGTAGGCAGCTCCGTAACCATACGTATTGCTGAGTAAGACACTTTACAGATGAGTAAACTCCGTGTTTCAATTTTATTTCTCTTTCCTTTTCATTTATTTTCACAAACAATGCACGGTGGACTGGAATTCAGCCGCACTGAATTTAATTTCCCAAAGGCAGAGAACTGGGTGAGCCGTGTAGATACCATTGAGGTTACTAACTCTACCAATAAAAAAATACACCTTCTCAAGCAAAATGATCCTAAGTGGTTCGAAATACGGTATCCTGCAAAGAGCCTTGATCCCGGAAGAACAGAGGTGGTAGAAATTATTTTCAGCCCCAAAGAGAAAGGAAAATTCAATCTTTCCTTTCCGATCTATCACAGCGCATCCCAAACACCTGTCAACATCAGTTTCAAAGGAGAGATACTCCACTTTGACGAATTTTCCGATGCGGCTTGTCCCTCATTTTCAAAACCCAACCTTAAACCCGTAGACTTTGAACTGGAAATAAACGTATTGGATTCAGCCACTAAAAAACCGTTGATCAACTCATTTCTTGAAATTACAAAAGGTGAATATTTCTCGCAGCATAAAACCGATGAAAACGGCACATTCAAACAGCGATCAAGCATAAATTATCACATTGTATTGGCAGAGCATGCAGGATACAAAAGCAGATTTGCTGCGAAACACATCAATCCAAAAAACAGGAAGATCACACTTGAACTCCCTCCTCTTCTTGTCCCTCTTACTGCTGCTTCAACCGGCTCAATCACCGCTAATCCTGATACTGCTTCTCTTACAGATACAGTCGTTCCCATAGCCACCGCTAACACCACTTTCTCCCTTACCGACTACAAAAAGAATAACATCGTCTTTCTGATTGACAAATCATCGAGCATGAACAAACCCAATTGTATGCCTCTGCTTCAGTCCGCCATGACCCAACTGGCGAACATGGCAAGATATGAAGACCGCATCACCATCCTCACCTATGCCAATGAAGCAAAGTTGGTTCTTCCCGGAACTCCGGGCAGCGATCACGAAAAAATAATAGCTGTTATCAACCAGCTTAAATGCGGTGGGCGCACCGAAGGAGGAAAAGCCATACAGGCTGCTTATAAAAATGCGGAAGATAATTTCATCAAAGGCGGAATGAACCAAATTATCATTGCCACGGATGGGGGTTTTAACGGAATATCCGAAAACGAAACCGAACTTATGGAACTTGTGGGTGCTAAAGTAAAAGAGGAAATTAAGTTATCCGTGCTGGCTTTCGGACAAAACCGATTCGGGAAAGCGCACCTTATCCGCCTTGCTAAGCAGGGAGAAGGATTGTACATATTCGTTTCAAATGAGGAAGATGCCAATCTGAAACTTACTGAAACCGTAAGGCTTCAGTCCAAAATAAAATAATTCCCGGGAGATTAAGGCGGGATGCAGGGCAACCGCACATCAAATAGGTTAAAAAAGAGATCGCAAACATTCTCTTTATTTTTGCCTACATTTGTATCAATGCATGATAAATATAATTCAAGGCTTCTGATTTTAGGTTTATTGTGCTTTGCCTCTATTTATTCCTGCCGGAAATCAAATCCATCATGGGACATGGATATGCTTGTCCCTCTTATAAAATCCACACTTACGATCAATAACCTTGTTCCCGATTCCATCATTCATGAAAATCCGGATAACTCGCTCGACATCATCTACAACACCTCTCTCTCCGCTTTTTCCACACATACTATTTTCACGCTCCCGGGTTACAGTTTTGACACAACCTACAAAGCCCCCGCACAGGTAGCTGTACTGGGCGGAACAGGTATTACCAGTACAACTGTTCAGAATGTGAATGTAATAGCGGGCGGTGTGGAACTTACCCATGGCCTTATGCTCAGCGGGAACATGCACCTTTCAGTTATAAGTTCCATAAAGGGCAGGCTGGATTTCACATTCAATGTTCCTAGTTTCACTGAACCATCCGGGAGTACCTTTCAAACGGTAATTAGCATCCCGGCCGGTTCCCCTTCAGCGCCAGGAGTGTACAACGGAATGTTCGACCTTTCTGACTTTAAATTGGATTTTACAGGAACAACCAGAACAAGCGTAAATACATTAGTAATCAACTATGCGGCTGTTATTAACCCCTCGGAAGACACCGTAAAGATCAATATTGGCGACAGCATCCGGATCAGGTATTCATTTGTTGACCTTATCCCCGCTTATGCGAAGGGATATTTTGGCGATACCATTTCCTCTGCTGCCGACAGCACCGCATTTGCATTGTTCAAACATCTCAGCGGAGGGAACCTGAATTTTGAAAATATAGATGTGAGCCTGATTGTTGAAAACAGCGTAGGCGCTGATGTGCGCTTCACGATTAACGATCTTTCTTCCTTCAATTCACATACAGGAAATAAATTATCTCTTTCCCATCCCGTCATAAATTCCCCGATAAACATCACCAGAAGCATTGACAACAACGGGCTTATTATTCCTTCCACCTACAGTATTGCCCTCACAAGTGCCAATTCAAACATCAAACAGTTTGTGGAGAACCTGCCCGACTCACTGAAGTTCAAACTTAACTACGAGATCAACCCGCTTGGAAATATTTCGGGAAACAATGATTTTGGATACTATGATAAGCTGTTCAAAACCAATTTAAATATGCGGATTCCGTTGTCGCTGGTTGCTGACAATCTGACAATAACAGATACGCTGAACTTTACGATGCCTGCAACTACCAATAATGTGAATGAAGGCAGCCTTTATTTATATTTCGACAATGGATTTCCGTTTACTGCACAAGCACAACTGTACCTGATGGATGATAATTTCATGGTACATGATTCCCTCATCAGCAATCCGAATCTTATTTCGGCACCGCCTCTAAACGCAAATTTAATTTGTGACGAAA
>SCSP01000351.1 GCA_004297845.1 Bacteroidota bacterium
TGTAAGTTGCAACGGAGGCAACATTGGCAGTGCCACAGCAACGGCATCGGGAGGCACCGGTCCCTATACATATACTTGGTCGCCCTCAGGAGGAACCGATGCTGCGGCTACAGGATTAAGCACAGGAACTTACACCGTATCTGTAACGGATGCGACAGGATGCAGCAGCATGAACACCGTTACTATAGCAGGATCATCCAGCGTTACTGCTATGGCCGGGCCCAACAGTTCAATATGTGCGGGACAAATTGTTGTACTCACCGCTTCCGGAGGAGGAGATTACAGTTGGAGCAATGGAGAAACAACTGCCTCTGTAAGTGTTTCTCCTGTTGCAAACACCACTTATTCAGTAATCGTATCAGTAGGCACCTGCATAGATACCGCCTTCGCAACAGTAGCGGTTAATCCACCGCCTGTACCCAATTTCACCGCTCCTTCTGTTTGTTTTAATAACCCTACTACATTCAACAATCTCTCCACGGGCGGAACAAATTGGATTTGGAATTTAGGCAATGGCGCCACTTCCACCCTGCAGAACCCATCGGTTATTTATAATAATTCAGGTCCCTTTATAGTTAGTCTTGTGGTGGATGCCAGCGGATGTAAGGATTCCATCACTCAAACTATTTTTGTAAATCCGTTGCCCGCTGCCAATTTCAGCGCTCCTCCTAAATGCCTGGGCGACTCCACTTGCTTTATGGATATGTCCGTCATTGCTCCCGGCAGCATCATATCCTGGAGTTGGAATTTTGGTGATCCATATTCTGCAAGCAACATTTCTAATCAGCAAAGCCCTTGCCATATCTTCTCTTCTTCCGGTTCTTTTAATGTACTGTTAACCGTAACTTCCGATAGCGGTTGTCAGAATAATATTACTTTGCCCGCATTGGTGACTCCTCCTCCAACGGCTGCATTTACCAGTGCTCCGGGTTGTTTAGGCACTCCCACACAGTTTACCGATGGCTCTGTTCCTTCCTCGATCGCCTCATGGAACTGGAATATACCCGGTGGAACACCTGCCACTTCCACTGCTCAACATCCTGCCACCATTTATAACACGCCAGGTACTCATACGGTAATCCTCGTTGTAACTGCAACGGGAGGATGTACAGATACAACCACGCTCCAAACACTTATATACAATCCTCCGGTTGCAAATTTTTCCGGTACGGTATCCGGATGCGCGCCTGTTTGCAACCAGTACACGGATATGTCCACTTCCACCGATGGAAGCATTACGAGTTGGGTATGGAGTTTTCCGGGAGGAACACCTGCCGCATCTTCAATCCAAACCCCTAATATATGCTACTACACACCCGGCACCTATGGAGCCTCATTAATGGTGGCAACAACGTATGGATGTAAAGACACGGTGGCAATTACACCTCTTGTGAATGTATATCCATGGCCGAATGCTGATTTCTGCGTAACACCTGCTTCAGCGCCTGCGACTGATCCTGTTTTCTCCTTCTGTGATCTTTGGTCATCCGATGTGGTGCAGTGGAATTGGAATTTTGGAGACGGAGACGGTGATACAACGAACACCGATCCCACACACTCCTATTCTGCAACTATCACCAATAATGATTTTTATTCTTACAATGTTTGCATCAATGTTAAGAACCAATACGGATGCCCGGATAGTATTTGCCATCCGGTTGAAATAATTCCTGAATTCACCTTTTACATTCCCAACACGTTCACCCCGAATCATGATTTCACGAATGAAACATTTTTTGGAAAGAGCAGAGGAGTTAAGGAGTATACCCTCATGCTCTTTGACCGATGGGGGAATTTAATATGGGACTGCGATTACAAAGGAAAAAATACGGACTGGGATAATCAAGGACAGGATGGAATGTCTTCCTTCTGCCAGTGGGACGGAAAAGTGGAAACAGGCGGAGCGGATATGAGCGGCAACAGCAAACTGCTGGCGCAGGAAGATGTATATGTATGGAAAGTAAGACTTACCGATGTATTTGATAAACGACATACCTACATCGGACATGTGAATGTGGTCAGGTAATATCGTTATTTATTAGTTTTCAGAGGTGACTTCAAGGGTATACAGGAAACGGGGTAAAATAGTACATTCTACAGGTTGTACAGATAACAGATTTTTTTCAGATTTACAGATTACAGATGGCTGCTTATCTGAAAATCTGTGTATATCTGTTATCTGTACCATATCTTGAAAGTGTATTAATTTATCCCGTTCGCAGTATAAATCAAGGCAATCTGACATACAACTTCTGATACGCAGCAAAAACTCCCAGGCCTCCTCTAATATTTGTATATAGCGGGATGGGTTCTGAAAAGGGATCCCCGTAGGTGTAATGATCGAGTGAATTCTGGTAGTTGTAATATTCTCCATCAATATGTAATAAATAAAAATCATAGGCAACTAATGAATATTCAGATCCTTCGTAATAAGATCCTTCCAACTTTGCATACAGTTCATTGCCGTCCTTTTCATGGTCATTGTACGCGGTGGCGTTGCTGATGCTATACATATCATTGAAAATCGTATCTCCGGGAGAAGGTGTATAAATTGATACTATTTGTCCGACTACTCTGTAATAATTAATTTCATTCGGAATATCTTGCCATTTAACAGTTGTTTTTTTAAGGTTGGATGCAGTATCGGTAAAATCAACTGTTAAAGCTGAAATGATGGAAGCAGGTACTGTACAGTTTGCCGAAACATTTTCTCCTGTTGGAGTGGACACTGTTAAAGAATAGGTCTGTCCTGATATGATTGGGAATGTACTTGTTTGCATCTCATATTGTTGGCTCAAGCTGTTAAATGGAATTGAAGCAGTATTTGTTCCATCTGAAATAATAACAGAAGCATCCTCCACCGGCAGGGTGTTCGTGTTGTTGTGCCCCGGACCAAAGATCGGGTTGGAACGGGTTAGTGTTACGGTTATCCAACTGTCTTGCGGAGAAATAAAGCAACCCACTACCAGTTTTGGGGCAGTAGTCGGGAGTTTTATGTTGTCCACGGTTTTCTCGCAGCCGGCAAGCAGGAAAATGCCCAATGGCAAGAACAAGGTGGTAATGAGCTTGAATTTTCCGGACATATTTTTTATCGTATTACTGTTCATAGCCGATCTTTTCTATTTTTTTTGCCTTTGTTTTCATGAATTTAAAATTATAGGACACCGATGGAAGGAAAGGAAAAAGTGAGATCTGTTTTAAAACATTTGACCCGGTAGTAGAAGTTGATGTTATATAATAGAAATAGGGATTCTTCCGGTTGTACACATTGTAAACGCTCAGTTCCCAGGTCCTTACTCCGTGTTTTTTGGTTTTATGAAACTGAATCCCGAAATCAAGGCGGTGATAGGGTGCCATCCTGAAAGCGTTTTTATCGGTGTATTCGCTGTAGCCATCATACACCCATTGATTTTGATTGGTGCCCGGACTATGGGTAGGAGCTGCAAAACTGGATAGAGGAAGCGTGATTGCGTTTCCGGTTCCGTATACCCATGTCCCTGACAGGGTTATTCCATCTTCACCGGTATCTGTATTTTCTTTTCTCACTTTGTATATTCCTACCAGGGATACATCATGCCTCCTGTCATATTTGGCATAGAATTTCTTTCCGAAGTTGAGTGAATCAAACTGAAACTGCGTCCAGGATAAAGTATACCCTATCCATCCGGATAGCTTTCCTGATTTCCGCTGAATAAGAAATTCCGCTCCGTAGGACCCACCTTTTCCGCTGGTAACATTCTTCTCCCAGTTAAAGCTTTGGGTTTCATTCTGATCAGGGCTTGATTCCACGTCTAAAAAACTGGCTCCTTCTTTAAAGCCAAGCACATGATCCATCAGTTTGTAATAACCTTCAATAGAAACAGCAAGGTTTTGTTTTAAGAAATCTTTTGCGACTCCCGTAGCCCACTGCTTTGAGTTTTGAGGGGAGAGATTTTTTGTTGCGGGAACCCATAGGTCCGTTGGCAGCCCGACCCCGGTATTGGAAATGAGATGAATGTATTGGTTCATGTCGGCATAAGATGCCTTCACAGCTAAATCTTCTCTGATGTTGTAGCTTGCTGAAATTCTCGGCTCCGGCTTGAAATAATTTTTCCCATCCGTATAAAAGTGTGAAAAGCGAAGGCCGAAATTTGCTTTCAGCTTGGGGAGTATTTTGTAGTCATCTTCCAGATACACCGCTGATTCAACTCCTTCGGTAGTGGTCTTTTTATTGATGTTTCCATCGCTGGAATTGTTGTCTCTCTGAGTGAGCGCCTGTATGGTGAAATGGTGATAAGTCGACATGAGCCCCCCTCGTATGTAATGTTTAATGCTTGGGTGGTAGTCCATGTCATATTTTAATCCGTAATCCCGGATCCCGCTGTAGTATTTCAAACTGAATAAAGAATTCTGGCCTTCTTTATCCTCCGATTTGGTCAGAAACTTATAATCGCTTAAAATAGCCGAGGTGTTTGAGAATAATTTACTGTTGAATAAATGATTCCATCGGGCAGTAGCAGTTGCATTGCCCCATCCGAGAGATCCGGAAAAAACATTCTCTTCAAATTTATTTTTAAAATAAAATTTATCCTTGCCAAAATATCCGCTCAGGTATACCCTGTTCTTTTCCCCGAAGTCATAGTTGAACTTGGCGTTATAATCATAAAAATAATACCCGCCTGTAGAACCACTATTTGCAGCGGCAATGATAGGAGCTATCAAGGCATCAATATATGTTCTGCGTCCGGAGATTAAAAAAGAGCTTTTATTTTTTAAAATAGGTCCTTCTATCGTAAGGCGTGATGCAACAATGCCAATGCCACATTCAACTTGTATTTTTTCTTTATTGCCTTCTTTCATGCGCATGTCCAGCACCGATGAAAGCCGCCCGCCATACCTTGCAGGGAACCCTCCTTTGATAAGTTCCACGCTTTTCAGTGCATCTCCGTTGAACAAAGAGAAAAAACCAAATAAATGGAATGCATTATATACAGGTGCATCATCCAGAATGATCAGGTTCTGGTCGGCACCGCCTCCGCGAACATAGAATCCCGCGCTGCCCTCGCCTCCTTTCTGCACACCGGGCATGAGCTGCAATATTTTCAGAACATCTTTTTCTCCCAACAGCGCAGGAATGTCTTTGATCTGCTGAATGGGTATGTCTATTTTGCTCATCTGTGTGGTCTGGCTTGCTTTGGCGATCCGTTCTGCTACTACCTCAAATTCTTTCATGAATTTGGCGCTTGGTTCCATATCAATATTTAAGGAAATGTCTTTATCTAATTTGATCCGCTTTACGATCGGTGAATATCCTATGTAGGAAAAAATTAATGTAATCGAATCCATCGCGGGCAGGGTAATCGAATAAAATCCAAACGGATTAGTGGTCGTGCCGTTCTTTATCTCCGGAATATTAATAGGAACCCCCACCAGTAGTTCTTTACTGCCATTTTCATTCACGTAGCCGCTTATAGTAAATTTTTGATTGGGTAGTTGAGCAAAAGACGATAGAAAAAGGGCAGAAAAACAGAATACGATTATTTTCTTCATCTTTGATGTGAATTTCAAATGCAGGAACGATGTGTTGAAAATTATATTGTGATGCTGATGCGAATGTATGAAATTACTGATTAAAAATATTAAGTCACTTGTTCAGGCGGATGACGGCAGCCGCCAGAAAGTTTCGGGCGCTGAGATGAAGATATTACCTTGCCTCAATGATGCCTGGCTTGCCATCGAGGACGATAAAATTGCTGACTTTGGCAAGATGGAAAACTTTTCTGGTATTTCTGACTGGACTAATCTGCAGGTGATTGACGCAACCGATAAATTGGTTTTACCCTGCTGGTGCGATTCGCACACGCATTTGGTTTATACAGGCAGCAGGGAAAGTGAGTTTGTGGACCGGGTCAATGGACTCACTTATGAAGAAATTGCAAAGCGTGGAGGGGGAATCCTTAACTCAGCAAAAAAATTAGCTGAGGCAACGGAAGATGAATTGTTTGATTCAGCCATGAAAAGAATTCATGAAGTTATTTTGCAAGGTACAGGGGCAATTGAAATAAAAAGCGGGTATGGATTGACCTTAGAAGCAGAATTGAAAATGCTTCGTGTTATAAAACGCATCAAAGAAAATACTCCTATTCCTGTTAAAGCTACTTTTTTAGGGGCGCATGCAGTACCCATAGATGCCTCGACCGGACTTAGCATGACAAAGCAAAAATACATGGAACTTCTCATTAACGAAATGCTTCCTCGGATCGCGAAGGAGAAATTAGCCGATTACTGCGATGTGTTTTGTGAGCAGAATTATTTTACGAAAGCGGAAACAATAAGAATTCTCACGGAAGCAAATAAATATGGGATGAAAGGAAAAGTTCATGCAGAGCAGTTGAGCCATTCGGGTGGAGTAGAGGCAGGGATTGAATGTAACGCCCTCAGCGTAGATCATCTGGAATTTGTGAATGACAAAGACATTCAGCTTTTAAAGAAAAGTGATGTAATGCCAACCATTTTGCCCGGAGCGCAGTATTTTCTTTGCCTGCAATATCCGCCAGCGCGCAAAATAATTGATGCAGGTTTGCCCCTGGCAATTTCTTCAGATTACAATCCCGGAAGCTCTCCGTCAGGCAATATGAATTTTATGATTTCTCACGCCTGTGTTCATTATAAACTTACGCCCGAAGAAGCCATCAACGCGGCAACCATCAACGCTGCTTATGCAATGGGGTTGAGCAAAACACACGGAAGCATTGCTGTTGGCAAGCAGGCAAATATTTTTATTACGAAGGAAATTCCGAATTATTCTTTTATCCCTTATTCTTTTGCCAATAACCCTGTGGAGACAGTAATTATTAATGGACAATTAATAGTTGATAATTGACAATGAAAGAGAATATTATTAAAGATAAAAGTTATCAATTTGCAATTAAAGTAGTTCGCTTCTATAAACATCTCGTGGAGAATAAAAGAGAGTTTATAATTGCAAAACAAGTTATTAGAAGCGGCACCTCAATAGGAGCAATGATAGAAGAAGCTAATCAAGCAGAAAGTAAAGCGGATTTTATTCATAAACTCTCAGTGGCGAATAAAGAAGCGAATGAAACGCACTATTGGCTTCGACTTCTTCGAGATAGTGATATAATTGGGAAAGAGTATCTTTATTTACAAAATGATTGTGAAGAATTAATTCGTCTTTTGACTGCAATTATAAAATCAACTAAAGCTAATTTGAAAAAATAATTATTAATTGTCAATTATCCATTTTCAATTATGAAGCTGATCGAATGTGTCCCCAACTTTTCCGAAGGTAATGATCTGAACATCATCAAACAGATTACGGAGGAGATCGAAAAAGTAGAAGGTGCAAAGCTCCTCAACGTAGACCCCGGCAAGACTACCAACCGGACGGTGGTGACCTTTGTTGGAAATCCTGATGCTTGCGTAGAAGCCTGTTTCAACGCCATCAAAAAAGCAGGTGAACTCATTGATATGAGCAAGCACAAAGGAGAGCATCCCCGAATGGGCGCAACAGATGTTTGTCCGTTCATACCGATTGCAGGAATATCTATGGAGGAGACTGCTAAATATGCACAGAAACTTGCTGAACGGGTAGGAAAGGAATTAAAACTTTCTGTCTACTTATACGAGGCTGCACAGAAAAATACTGCACGTAAAAATCTTTCCATCATCCGTGAAGGAGAGTACGAAGGATTCTTCAAAAAGATAAAAAAAACTGAATGGAAGCCCGACTTCGGCCCTTCTGAATTTGATGCAAAGCGCGGTGCTACGGTGATCGGAGCAAGGGATTTTCTGGTAGCTTACAATGTAAACTTAAACACCACTTCTGTTCGCAGAGCTAACTCCGTTGCTTTTGATGTGCGTGAAGCAGGTAGAAAAATAAAAAATGAGAAAGGAATTGAAGTTCATCAGCCGGGCACATGCAAGGCGGTGAAAGGCATCGGTTGGTATATTGCGGAATACGGAATTGCCCAGGTAAGCATGAATCTGACAAATATTAATGTTACTCCGGTACATATTGCTTTTGACGAGTGTGTGCATAGCGCGCATAATCGTGGAATGCGTGTTACTGGTTCGGAATTAGTTGGTTTGATACCGCTCAAATCATTAACGGACGCGGGTAAATATTTTTTGAGAAAGCAGAAGCGCTCAACAGGAGTAAGCGTGCAGGAACTCATCAAGATTGCTGTTAAATCTTTAGGATTGGACGACCTCACACCATTCAAACCCGAAGAGAGAGTCATAGAGTTTCTTCTGAAGGAGGACAAGAGTTTCCAACTCATCAATATGAACCTGCGGGCGTTTGCCGATGAAACAGCGAGTGAAAGCCCTGCGCCAGGGGGAGGAAGCATCTCGGCTTATGTTGGATCGTTAG
>SCSP01000352.1 GCA_004297845.1 Bacteroidota bacterium
CTTTATCTTTTGAGGGACGGATTCCTTTGAAAGGCTTAATGATTGCCATAGGGGACGAATTTACAACTCCTTCATCTTCTCCGCCAGCAAATTGAAAAAATTACGGAGAGGTTTTTCCACCATCATAGACATCATAGGGTTGAGGTCGGCTTCAAAAATGAGTTGACCGGAGGTTTGGGTGGGAGTAATTTCGGTGAGATGAATGTTCATTGTAAAAGCAAACGGTACTTTTCCGTTGGAGACAACTTTAATAAGCGAATTAGGAATTTTTTCAATAATTTTCATTCCAATGGATGCCATTCCGCTGATCTTAAAATGGCAATCATCCTCTGTGCTTTGCCAGTCCACCACCTGGGGAGGCATGAGCTTCTGAAAGTTGTTGAAATTTGAAAGAAAAGTAAAAACTTCGGCAGCCGGTTTGTTTACCTCGGATTTATCGCTCTCTATTCGCATGAGTTAAACTTTGACCATCAGAGATATTATTTCATTCCCCCACCCATCGGACGTACCGGTTCTTTTCCGTCCTGTCCCCACTTTTCAGGAGCTTCTCTCCATGATTTCAGAAGGGCAATATCCGCCTTGGTAATCACTTCTTTCTTGAGGGCTTCTCTGGTAAGGGTTTCGTAATCGCAAAGGTGATAAACCGGACATTTTTCCTTTTTGAAAGCATCCGCAGAAACTTTAAAATTGTAGGTGAAAATGGAAATCATCCCCTGAACTATGCACCCTGCATTGCGAAGGGAAGTAACTGCTTTTAAACTGCTTTTTCCGGTAGAGATAAGGTCCTCTACAATAACAACTTTTTGTCCGGCACCAACCACGCCTTCGATGAGGTTGGTAAGACCGTGCACTTTTGCTTCGGCACGCACGTAGCAAAAAGGGAGGTTCATTGCATCAGCAATCATCATTCCGTGAGCGATTCCTCCGGTAGCCACACCACAGATTACATCCACCTTGCCCATTTTTTCATTAATAACCTTGATAAACTGGTCGCGCAGGTAATTTCGGATTTTAGGATAAGAGAGAGTACGCCTGTTGTCGCAGTAGATGGGCGCTTTCCATCCGGATGCCCAAACAAATGGTTTGTGCGGTTGTAGTTTTATTGCTTTAATTTGCAAGAGATGCTCCGCAATCTTTATTGCGGTATCCTGACTTACGATCATAAAATATTTTTAGATTGTACAAACATACTAAATAATGTGAAACCTGCTTCATCTCAGGCAGAATCAATAAATATGTTTAGAATATACTCAGGCGACAAGTGTGTAGTAATCTCTGCAAAGGAGATCAAAAGCGATCCGAAAAGCTCAAAGGTGATTTCATTTGCAACAGATGAAGAGTTACACAGAGAATACAAATTATTTGCAAGGTCATCCAAAACAGATATTTTGAACATTGTAGGGGATGAGGAAAAGACTTGGAGGGTGTTCCGTTCCCTGTTTTCGTACATGGAAGCAGCCGGAGGTCTTGTGCTGAATCCCAAGGGCGAATTGCTTATGATATACCGGAACGGGCACTGGGATCTGCCCAAGGGAAAAATGGAAGCCGGTGAGTCGCCTGAACAGACTGCTGTACGAGAAGTGGAGGAGGAATGTGGGGTGAAAAACCTCAGGATAGCAAAGTCGTTAATCTCAACATACCATATTTTTTTTCAAAACAAAAATGATTACATTAAGAGAACTTATTGGTTTGAGATGATATGCAAAGATTCCTCCAAACCCATCCCGCAAAAAGAGGAAGGGATCCGGGAAGCCAAATGGATGCGAAAGGAAGAGGTAAAGAAGGTGATGGACAAGGTTTACCCCTCTCTTCAGGAGGTTGTTTTGGCTGTTTTTTCTCCCTCTTTGTAGGAGATGGCGGAGAGAGACGCCCTACTTTTTCTTTTTAATATTCATCAGTTCCAGTTCAATGTCTGCCGGTTTTGGAGCGGGGGACCTAAGCACATTCCCCTTTGAATCTATCAGGTAATAGGCGGGGACGGTAAGCACATTGAATTCTTCTTTAACTTTTTTATAATTGTCAGCGTGTAAAAAGATCCATCCCGAGCCGCTTTGTTCGGGGCTAAGTTGGGGGGGTTTCTTAAGGAAATTTTTAACAGCTTCTGGTTTTTTGTCCAATGATATGCTTACGAACACTATTTTTCCCCCATATGTTTTTTTCAAACCGGGAATCAGCGTCATGTCCTGCGTACAGGGAGAACAAAAAGTTGTCCAAAAATTAAGGTATACATACTTTCCTTTGAGATCTGCCAGTGAAACAGTTTCACCTTCCATATCTTTAAACGAGATAGGAGGAGCAGGTTTTCCTTCAACCATCACGGACAATTTCCGTTTCAGGTTTTCTGCAGCCTTGCGGTTTTCAGGGGTTTTGCAGTGTTTGGCAGCCTGGTCCAGAATTGCAAGCACGGCAGCGGCTTTGTACTCCGGATATCGGAAATATTCTGCCAGCGATTTCAGCATCACTGTTTCGCGGATGGTATCATTGATCAGCAATTTGCTTTGTTTGAAAAACTCCATGATTGAAGAAAAGTTTTGTTTGCTGTTCACTTCGCTTATCATTTTGGAATTGCTCATGAAATAACTGGCGGTTACTGAATAGAACTGGTTGAAAAAAGCCATGTAGTCGGGATTGTTCAGCAGGATCGGCCTTCCGGCAATATGCTTCTTGTATACGTTCTCTTTATTCTCAAGCGTTATATTTTCGTCCAGTGATGCAAACGTATAATAAATATAATTATCAAGATACAGGTTGTTGAATGCCGCGTATTTCTTTTTGAAAAGTGTTTCAAGAGTGTCTATTTTTTTGAAAATAACAGACTCCTTTCGGGCAATGTTTCCCCGGTAATCTTCCAGCATGGTTTCGTAACGGGATGAAAAATCAGAAATCAGAAAATTAAGTTCATCATTCCCCATATAAGCGAATACAATCTCTACAGGATTTGTTGAGCTTAGGGTGTTTACTGCGTTGCTGTCTTTAGCCGAAAAAATTATATTGTACGTTTTGTCCGGCTCAACAACCATTTCTGCTTTCGCGTTATCAACGATCAGAAAAATATCGGTTGTTTCAGAAACGGAAAAATTCAGACTGAAATTTCCTTTTGCATCCAGCAGGCTTTTTGACAGTTCTTTTTCTCTGTACGAAATGTGGTCATCGTAGGTATAAGCGTAAATCGTACCGGCTTCGAAAAGATAAGTTGAATCAGTTTTGCCCTTGATAGTAACATTATTCGGTTGGCCGATGACCGATGACCGGCCTTTCTGCGCCAAAGCGCTTCCTTCGGTCGCCATAGGCTTGCCGAAGGTGATGCGCGAAGGAAAGTAACCGATGACCAAAAATAATATAAAAAAATATCTGAGCATAGAATAAAGTTATTTCACTTCTTTCCATATAGCGGAAGGTACAAATTGTGCAGCATCTCCGCCATTGCGGATAATATCACGCACGATGGTGGAATTAATAGCGGAAAGTTCGGGTGTAGAAAGAATGAAAACAGTTTCAATCTTTTCATTCATGGCTCGGTTCATTTGGGCGATAACGCGCTCAAATTCAAAATCGGCAGAGGTGCGGAGTCCGCGCAAAATGTAATTTGCTTTTTTCTGCTTGCAGAAGTCGATGGTAAGTCCTTTGTAGGTATTCACTTCTATTTTTTTCTCTCCGGGAAAAATCTTTTCTATCCATAGTTTTCGTTTCCCAGCGGGGAAGAGATATTCTTTAGCAGAGTTTACTCCAATAGCTACAATTATTTTGTCAAACAGCGGCAATGCTCTTTGAATAATAGATTCGTGACCCGTAGTAATGGGATCAAATGAGCCGGGGAATATTGCTATTTTTTGAGACATTTTGGTTGATATTAAACCTTTTTACCCATTAAGAATTAAGTAAACAATAGACAATAGACAAACTTTTGTCTACTGTTTACTGTGTATTGTATGCTCTGCATTTTTCATTTTTTTTAGAAAAGGATAGTTTTAATGCGAATCATTAAAGGATTTATCGATAAAACCGGTTATTACCGAAGATAGAAAAATTCACCGTACCGTATTCCCGGGTCTCCTGCAGCTGCATAATTCCGGTGAATTTAACATCCGAAGGGTGTTCAACAATCAATATGCCGTTTTCTTTAAGTAGTTTTTTCTCAAATATTAACGCTGGAATGCGCTCAATATTTTCGAGTTTGAAGGGAGGGTCGGCAAAGATGATGTCGAACGTTTCGGAGCAAAGGCTCAGATACTTGAACACATCCATGCAAGTGACCTTGATATTCGGAAACTTGAATTCCAGTGCCGTTTTTTTGATGAAGCTCATGCTCTGCGGGTTCTTTTCGATGCAGGTGATCTCGGCTGCTCCCCGTGAGGCGAACTCATAGCTGATGCTTCCGCTTCCACCGAAAAGGTCCAGCACCTTGATCCCTTCCAGTTCCACACTGTGCTGCAGGATATTGAAAAGTGCTTCTTTGGCAAAATCCGTGGTGGGGCGAATCCCTAATTTCTCAGGGATGTTGAACTGCCTGCTGCGGTGTGTGCCTCCTACTATTCTCATTTGACGGAGTGGGATTTTGTATTTATCCCCCTCGGGAGGGGGCAGGGGGAGGATTTTTGATTATTATGAAAAGCATTATTTTCCATTTTCAATTTCTTCTATAGCCTGCTCAATAGCCCTGCTAACATTTTGAATTCCTTTTAAAACTTCATCATCTGTAAAATGAATAATTATAAAGCCGGCTTTTTCCAGATCCTTTTGTTTTATTCTATCCTTTTCGACCGTCTTTTCAAAGGAATGAGAATAACCATCAACTTCAATTACAAGTTTTAATTTTTTACATGAAAAGTCAGCAATGTAATTTAAAATCGGTCGTTGCCTGTTGAATGTGTATCCCTTCATCATTTTAGCTCGAAGAACGTATTTCCATAAACAGGCTTCTGCTTTAGTCATCGTGTATCGAAGTTCATGAGCAAATTCCCGATGTGCTTTATTGTATAGGAGATTATTTTCCTTTGTAGCTTCCATTATTGTGCTTTTCTGTTTCCTCCCCCGGCCGAGGCGGCCTCCCCCTCCAGCGGGGGACAGCAGCCAACAGCGTGTTCGGAATTATGTTTCTCTTTTCCTCCCCCGGCCGAGGCGGCCTCCCCCTCCAGCGGGGGACAGCAGCCAACAACACGCTTCGGTGTCAGGCTGTGGTTAAATACTGGGTAAATAACGTCCAAAACTTATGCGAAGGAACATCTTCAAACTTATAGCTGTACTTGAATGAATCCGGAAAAGACGCAAACTTCACGTGCCGGATGTAATTGTACAGCAGGGTATGTTCCTGTGCCGTCTTTTCTATTTCACCGGATAAAGTGAGTTCAATTTCTTCAGGATTCAGGTGCAGTTGTTCGTACACAAATAGAATGTAATAGGCTATGTCCTCCGCGGTTTTGTATTGGAAAGCATTGCTGAACAAAAGTTCCCCGCCTTCCAGGATTACGATCTCAAAATAATTTGAATGAAGGTTAGCAAACACTTTTTTGTGCCTGCTGTTTTTATTTTGAAGCAGCAAGCCTTCGATGAAGGCAGTGGAATTATGGACAACATGAGCCTTGGGAAATTGTTTCTTTACGGCAGACTCCAGTTCTTCGCTGATCGTAAACAGATTTTTGGCATCCATACCACGCAGGGTGTCGGAATGTGTTTTTTCTCCCTTCTCTATCGGGTGATTGAATGCCAAAAGCGAATTTTTGTTTTCAATATCAAATAGAGCAGAGGGAATCAAAGTAAACTTTGGGTGAGCAACCGCACAGGTAACAGATTTGAAATTGCTCCCCAACTTTTCCAAAGTTTCGAACTTTGGAAAAGTTTCAGTTTGAGAACTCAGAACCAAATATTTATTCGTGTTGGTGTCAAGAATAGCGTACGACAGTTTCTTTCCGTTTGAAAGCATGGAAAGATGATAGGTGTTTGACTTTTTAGGGTCAAAGGACTCGTCAATCAGATCAATAGATGCAGCAGGGCTGGTTTTTACCTCAGACATGCTACAAAACTAATTAATTTACGGGTAGGAGGAAAAGCAGGAGTGGGGTGGGGAAGACAATAAAAAAGGCGGAGGAGTCCGCCTTTGTAGAGACATTATTACCTCGTTTTAATATTTGATAATATAGTTTACATAAACGTTCTTGGGACGAGTCTCATTTCCGCCAAATGTAATACTACCAGCGCCTAAATCACCGGCCCCACCTGGTGCACCCATCATTCCACCGCCTCCTCGAAGAAAAGTGCCTGAGTTTTTCAACTGGTCTGCTTGAAAGCTGCCAACATTATTTCCCGTATTTCCTCCGGAGTTACTCGCTGTTCGGGTTGTTTTGTCGGGATCATTTGTGGAAGCAGCACTTACCCCTCTTGGAAAAACTCCGCGCATATCGGGAATATGAAAAGTTGTTGAACCATCACCATTTCCCCATGCGTCACCCAGGGCAGAGTATAAGTTTGCATAGGTTGTGCGGCTAACCTGAGAGCCATCGCAAAGAAGATAACCTGTAGGCACAGTAGCGCCTGCGTAAATTAATATGGTGCCAGAAGGAACTAGGGTTTGCCAGCTTGCATTTCCGCTGACATCAGAGGTAAGTACTTTATTGTCTCCTTGGGTGCCGTCAACAATTTTTACTGCGCCTTGTACGTCTAACTTTGCTCCCGGAGTTATAGTTCCAATGCCCACATTTCCGCCAGAAGGTTGTAATATTAGATTTCTGTAAGTGCCGGATCCATCACTTACTTGAATTTGTGCAAATCTGTTAGTTGGAATAGATTGATGAAAAAAGGATGAGATTTTTAAGATAGCGGCATCGGATGAACTGGTTTGAATATCTGCAATGTCATACAGACCATCGGTATCTGCCGGTAACATTTTTCTTCTTACATCAAGAGGGACTACTGGAGCATTGGTGCCAATACCAACAAGTTCTGAAAAGTAAGATTTGCCAATAACTGAAAAAACATTTGTCCCAGGCAGTACTGTAGTGAAATCCGGATCAGTAGTTTTTGAAATGACCACCCCATTGTTAGATGAAAGCGGGTGAGACTCGATGTAAAAAGGTCCGATGTTGAAATTCCTCATGCCATCACCATCGTTATCTGCAGTATTGGCGGTAAGAGTATATGTGTTTAATATCATGCTACTACCGTTGATGTGCAGTGATGCGAAGGGAGTACTAGTTCCAATTCCTACATTTGTTCCATCATCAAAAACTAGTGAGTTGCCAGCTGTTGTTCCATTGGGTGTAAATTTTGCTAAATAATTTAAAGTCCCTGAACCTGAGAGGCCTCCAGATGTAGAAGTTTGCCAGCTTGCATTTCCGCTT
>SCSP01000353.1 GCA_004297845.1 Bacteroidota bacterium
GCCTGATCCCATTGCCAGAAATCCTTTAGGGGGGTGCCGGTTTTATCCGCCCCGGTGCCTAAATATCCCTTAGCCGCGATAGAAAATCCAACAGCCTCAGATCTTGCTGGTCCCGGAAAATTAGCTTTTTGTGTCCATGTATTTGCGTTTGGATCCCATTCCCAAAAATCCTGAGTCGCTCCACTCGCATCCTCTCCGGTTCCTATATATCCTTTGGCGCCTATGGAAAAACCTACAGCAGCAGTCCTTGCTGTTCCTGCAAAATTTGCCTTTTGTGTCCATGTATCAGTTGCCTGATCCCATTCCCACCAATCCTGTGATTTGGCGCTGTTTGTAAATCCTGTTCCAATATATCCTTTTGCTCCTATAGCAAAGCCGGCAGCATTGAGTCTTATTCCGCTCATTCCTCCGAAATTTGCTTTTGGGGTCCAGACATTAGTCGCCTGATCCCACTCCCAGAAATCCGCCATGGCGTTATTACCTCCGGTTCCGATATACCCTTTAGCGCCAATGGAAAAGCCAACAGCAGCGTAGTCCGCACCACCGCCATAGTCGGCTTTTTGCGTCCACACATCGCTTGCCTTATCCCATTCCCAAAAATCGTTCAGGGAAGGAGAACTCCATGTGGTGCCGGTAAGACCGGTACCTATGTACCCCTTCTTGCCTATGGAGAAGCCGACAGCATCAAATCTGCCGGTTGCCGGCACACTTGCTTTTTGAATCCATATAAATTGTGAAAATGCCTCACAGAAAGGGAAAAAAAAGATGGCAGCGGCTAAGAAAATTTTTATGCCATATTTTAAAATATTTATTGACGGCAGACAGAGATTGCAACAATTAAAAACTACGCTAAGGTTGGTTTGTTTTTTCATAGAAAATTTGTTTTAGTTGATGATTATTGTATACTATTTCTGTATAACAATCTTTGCATTCAAGGTTTCTCTTTCTGTTTTTACCTGTCCCGAAGAAACGGTCGCATTGGACTTCGGAGAAACCCGCAGAAAATAAATGCCGCTAGGCTGGAAAGAAAGGTTAATCGTTAATGGTTCATGGTTAATCGGGGTAACCTCTGCGGAATACACTTTTTCACCAAACACATTATAAATCTCAATGCATGGTGTATTGCCATCAGCCATTAGCCATTGAACATTAAACATTCCATTAGAAGGATTGGGCCATACTGCCACCTGAAGGACTTCCGCGTTATTAAACTGATCTATGCCTGTGGCGCTGCAGTTTGGATCCACCGGAACAGTAAGAGTACCTATGCCGGTACATCCCGCAGCATCGGTTACCATTACGGAATACGTGGTGGTAGCACTGGGAGCCGCTACTATATTGGCGCCCGTAGCGCCTGTGTGCCATGAATAGGTTGTGCCTCCGGAAGCGGAGATAAACACATTTTGTCCTACACAAACAGTACTGCTTGGATCGGAGGAAACAGTAGCTGAAATAACACAGCAAGGTGGCAGAGTCGACGGTGCAATAGCAACCGCAACAGTAGCGCTATTGCTTGCGGCATCGGTTACTGTTACCGAATAGGTTCCTATGCAAAGCCCGGTAGCAACTTTTGTTGCCTGCGGGGGTGTTGTGTTCCATGAATAGGTATAGGGAGCAGTACCGTTTGCTGGAGTAGCCGTAGTCGTACCGATGCATTGCCCAAGGCAAGCATCCGTGGAGACAGCAGTAACGCTCAGTGCGGAAAAACAGGAAGAAAATTTGACTAAGAAACCGGTACTCTTTGTCGGCCCGTAAGCGTCCTGAAAGGCACCTGCTGTGGCGATGCCGGCAGCGCTTTCGGTCTCTCCTGCGAGATATACATATCCTGAAGCATCGGTGGCAACGCTGTTACCATAATCAACATACTGCCCTCCATAATAAGTAGCGCAAAGTCGTTTGCCGACTGCGTCAAATTTTACAAGGAAGGCATCATACACTCCACCCGCGAAAATATTTTGAAAGCCGCCTGAAGCGATGCCGGCAGCGCTGCCGGTTCGTCCTGCGAGATACACGTTTCCGGAAACATCGCTGGCAACACCGTAACCCCGATCGTTGCCCGAACCCCCATAGTAAGTAGCCCAAAGGCGATTGCCGGATGCGTCAAATTTTACAAGCAAGGCATCCTCTCCACCACCGGGAGTATTCTGAAATCCACCTGAGGCGATACCGGAAGCGCTGCCGGTCTCTCCTGCGAGATACACATTTCCA
>SCSP01000354.1 GCA_004297845.1 Bacteroidota bacterium
GTTGACTGGGCTAAACAGGGCAATGGTTCGGACTTAGACGAAGGTAAGGCTATTGCTGTTGACAATAATGGATTTGTCTATATCACAGGCTCTTTTGAAAGCACTTCTTTAACATTCGACAACCAAACCATTAATAACACTTCGGGAACTTCAGATATTTTTGTTGCTAAATTTGATTTGAATGGCACTTGTCTTTGGGCAAAAAAAATAGGCGGTACAGGCGAAGACTTTGGAACCGCAATTACGGTGGATAAATCAACAGGAGATGTTTATGCTGCCGGATACTTTTCCAGTTCCACCATTATGTTCAATGGCTTGCCGATTAACAATAAAGGGTATTCCGATTTAATTGTTATGAAGTTTAATACTGCAGGTGCAGAACAATGGGGTATTGGCATTGGCGGAAATTCGGATGATGAAGTTTCCGGTATAAGCATTGATCAAAGTTCTAATGTCTATCTAACCGGATTTTTTTTTAGCAACTCCGTCAATTTTGGGAATTCTTCTGTTACAAACAATGGCTGGGTGGATTTATTTCTTGCAAAATTTAATTCTGCGGGAAATAACTTATGGGCAGTTAATGTAGGCGGTAGTGATAACGACAGGTGTCTTGCCATTGAAACCGATGCTGGCGGGAACTCGCACATTACCGGTTTATTTGACAGCCCGATAATTACTTTTGGCAGCAATACTATTACTAATTCTACCGGAGATGAACAACTTTTTGTTGCTAAATATGATGCGAATGGAATAGCGACATGGTCAATGGCAGCATCTTCAGTAAATGGCGGTGCCAGGGGAAATGGCGTAGCCTTCGATAATAATGGCAATGTGTTGGTTACAGGCAGTTTTGATGGCAACACTTTAACTATTTCCAATACACTTACCAATGCCAATCCGGGCAGCTATAATGTATTTGCAGCAAAATACAATTCAAGCGGTATAGCGCAATGGGCAACCAATCCAATATCAGGTCCCGAAGCTAATGAAGCCTATTGCATTGCTGCCGATAACTCAGGAAACATTTATATATCGGGATGGTACACCTCTCCATCGGTAAACTTTGGCGGGATTGCACTGAACAGCGTTGCTGCCGGAGATAATATATTCCTGGCTAAATACAATTCTTCGGGCGTAATTCAAAATGCGCATTCGTTCAGCGGCATAGCCAACTCTGGCGGTTACGGTAACGCTGTTACTACCGATAATAATGAGGATATTTACCTTACGGGATATTTTGAAGGCATTAACATGATATTTGACACTGACACCTTAACCAATACCGGATCATGGGATGTATATTGGACAAAATTCGGATCGGGCACAGCATCAACAACAGATAATAATAAAGAACATCTTTTTCAGATTTCTCCAAACCCGTTTCATACTTCAGCAACAATAAATAATTACAAAAAATTGAAAAATGCTGCATTTGTAATTTTTAATTCTTTAGGTCAGATTGTCTTTACTCAAAATAATATTAGTTCGCAGGAAATTATTGTTAACAGAGGTAATTTGACAAAAGGGGTGTACTTTTTTCAGATTATTAATGAAGGGGAAATTAAAACAGGTAAATTTTCTATTGATTAATACTGCGCATGAAACCGCATTTTATAAATATATAATTTTTGATGAAAAAAAATCTGACTATCTGCTTCCTGATGTTAACCCTCATTGTTTACGGGCAGGATACTGTTAAAGAAACCAACACGCATAAAGGTGAATTCTCCTTTGGAGTGCGATCAACCGGCAGCTTGTTCAGCGCAAGCGGCAATTATTTTGGCATTGGCGCAGGATGGCAATTCCGGTATCGTATTGCCGATAAGATGAATACTGAAGGATTTGGCGATTGGATCGTAACCGACATTGGAGGATTGGGACAAAGGTTTGATGCCCATATTGGCGGATCATGGGTAAACTATCCGGGCAAAAGGACAAGTCAGAAAAACAGATTCACTCCTTATATTCTTGGCGGTTTTTGTGGCGATTATACAAAAATTAAAACCAATCTTCGTTTTGATGACATCGCCTTAATATATCTGAAACAATCAAAGGACAGATGGAGTTTTGCCACCCAATTAGGGCTTGGCGCCCATTACAATATCACTGAAAGATTTGATATTTCTTTCTCTACCCAGTATGTCCTTCATTTTGGAAAAGATATAGACGCAAAAGTGCAAACAAACACTCTCGGAGTGAAATATCTGCAAATACAGAAAGAAGGCAATGCTTTGGAAGGACACTTGTTCCTGACCATCAGCGCAAATTGCGTAATAGCTGATTTAAACAAAAAATAATTTATTATCATGAAAAGAATAATTTCCATTATCCTGTTTCTCCCCCTTTTTTCTCTTGCGCAGAATAGCGAACGTTTCGTTTCCAAAGGCTTATTTGCAGGAAAAGGCACCCTTGCTGCCGGACAAATGACCGCTTTTAAAGCAACCAACTCTTATGTGAGCGGAAACCTTGAATACTATCTGGACGATAATATTTCTTTCAGAGGCGGATTGTACTTCTTCCTTGGCACATCCAATGCCGCACATCCATTTTCTAAAAACAGCACCTGTTTTACAGGTTTTTATTATCATTTCAAAACTAATAATCACTTTGACCCCTATATAGGATTCGAGCCCGGCATAAGCTGGACACAGTTAAAAGCGTCTGACAGCCTCTTTAACGAGCCTTATC
>SCSP01000355.1 GCA_004297845.1 Bacteroidota bacterium
TAGCCGCGAAAAAAATAGTACACTCTGGATTGAAAGGCGGGTGGAAGTTTGGTTCTGTTTATTCGATGATCGTTGACCACAAAGGCGCACTGTGGATCGGAGCAGAAACTAATGACGGGTTGATCGCTTTTATTGTTCATGGGAATAGTTATTTCCGATTTCCCGTTGCCGGACACAATGCACATTCGAACCAAAAGGTGCTTGTGTTGTATGAAGACACTGAAAAAAATATCTGGATCGGAACGGAGAAAAGCCTGACCCAGTATTGCAGAAGCCGCTTTGAGGTATTTACCATGCAAGACGGAATGCCCTCCGATTCCATACGCGCGCTGCTGAATGATTCGAAAGGAAATTACTGGATCAGCTCCCCGACAGGCTTGTTCCGGTTTCATTTTGATGAAGCAGGCGTTCCGAACCGAAAATTATATTTCAGCGACAAAAGGTCCTCAGACTTTCGTATAATTTCTCTTTTTGAAGATAAGAACGGGAATATTTGGGTGGGCACTTATGGTCACGGAGCCTACCTGCTGAATCCCGCAACGGGATCCACCACATTATTTTCTGAAGCGCAGGGGCTGGCCAGCAATAACATCATGTCCATTTGTGATGACAAGGATGGAAACATTTGGATGGCAACGCTGGGAGGAGGTGTTACAAAGATCACTTGGTCGGGAGAAAATAAAAGCAGAGGACGCCAGATAAAAAATTATTCGGAAGAAGACGGGATTGGAAGCATCTACGCCTATTATGCTTTCCGCGATTCAAAAAATAATTTATGGTTCGGCACCGATGGGGGCGGGGCCACCCGTTATGACGGTGTTAATTTCACTTCGTTCAATAATAGTTCCGGTGGACTGAAAAGCGACATCGTGTATTCCATCGCGGAAGATAAAAACGGTGTCGTGTGGATCGGCACACAGGAAGGAGGGATATATTCTTTCAACGGGTCCTCCTTTACCAACTACGGAGCAGAAAGCGGGATCAGGGATCTTTCTCCGGATATCCTCTCCATGGGCGCAGGAAACGACCTGGTGATCGCCCATAAAGGCGGCATTGATGTGTTGAATGCTTCCGATCCCAAACAGGCAAGGCAATACAGCCTCGGTGAGGAGGGCATTGATTTCACACCAAACCAAAATGTTTTCTTCCGCGACCGGCTCGGGGTTGTGTGGATAGGAACGGATCATGGTGCTGTAAAGTTCCGTTCCTCCTTTGACTCGCTGGACTTTCTCACACCCAAAGTGGAATTTACGGGCTTGCAAGTTATGCTTCAGCTCTACCCCCTCAGCGGCCCGGCGGAATTTGATTACCGTCATAACCAGTTTGTATTCGAGTTCACGGGAGTTTACCTGAAAGCTCCTGAAAAAGTAAAATATAAATTCAAGCTGGAAGGACATGACAATGACTGGTCGCCCCCTACAGAAAACAGGATAGCCTCCTACCCCAACCTGCCCAACGGAGCATACATTTTCCGGGTATGTGCATCCAATGCAGAGGGAATATGGAGTGAACCAATCGCTTATCAATTCACGATCAAGCCTCCTTTTTGGAAGACCTGGTGGTTTTATTTCTTTTGTGCTGTTTCGCTCGGTGCTGGATTTTATCTTTTCATGCAATGGAAAGTGAAAAGCCTGCAGAAACAAAATCAGATACTGGAAGATAAAGTCGAAGCCCGGACCTTTGAAGTGGTTCAGCAGAAAAAGATCATTGAAGAAAAAAATAACGATATCACCAGCAGCATTCGCTACGCAAAACGAATACAGGATGCCCTGCTCCCGGCCAAAAAATACATGGACGAACACCTGGGTGATTATTTTGTGCTGTTCAAGCAAAAAGACATCGTTTCGGGAGATTTTTACTGGGTGAACAAAAAAGATGATAAATTATTTTTTGCCGCCATTGATTGCACGGGGCATGGTGTTCCGGGCGCATTCGTGAGCTTAGTGGCACACGGCAATATTCAGCGTGCGGTAATAATGTTTCAGGAACGAACTCCGGCTGGTGTACTTGACAAGCTCCATGAAGGTGTAACCGATGTTTTAAGCCGTGGCGGAGAAACACAGGACATTAAGGACGGGATGGACATTTCGCTTTGTGCTCTTGACCGAAAAAACATGAAACTTGAATTCAGCGGAGCCAACCATCCCATGCTGCTGCTTCGTAACGGTGTTCATCAGGAGATAAAGGGAGATAAACAGCCTATTGGACAGTATTTTTCAAGAAAAAATTTCACCAACCACGAAATTGACGTGAACAAAGGGGATGTGATCTATCTCTTTTCGGATGGATATGCCGACCAGTTTGGCGGTAAGGATGGGAAAAAATTCAAGCGTAGCAGGCTCAAAGAGCTGATCTTATCTGTTTATGAAAAACCCATGAAGGACCAGAAAATCATTCTCGACAAAACGATTGAGGAATGGAGAGGAAATCTTGAACAGATTGACGACATATTAGTAATGGGCGTTAGGATATAGGTAAATGAATTAGGCGAGTCAAGGGTTGAATAGACTTTTAGAACTCCGCGTTCTTCGGTGTTCTCGGAAACGGAATCACATCACGTACATTCGTCATTCCTGTTATAAAAAGAACTAATCGTTCTAACCCTAATCCAAAGCCGGCATGCGGACAGGTGCCGAATTTTCGTAATTCAAGATACCACCACAGCGTTTTTTCATCAATTCCCATCTCCAGAATTCTTGCCTTTAATTTATCGTAATTCTCCTCACGCTGTGAACCTCCGATTATTTCACCCACATACGGGAACAGTACATCCATCGCGCGCACTGTTTTTCCGTCTTCGTTCTGTTTCATGTAAAATGCTTTTATTTCTTTTGGATACCCGGTAACGATGACGGGTGTTTTAAAATGTTCCACCAAAAAACTTTCGTGTTCCCGCTGCAGGTCAATTCCCCATTTTACAGGAAATTCAAATTTATGTCCTGATTTTTCAAGGATATCCACTCCTTCGGTATAGGTAATTCTTTTAAAAGTAGAATGCACAACTGTATTCAAACGATTCAACAAATCCTTATCATACATATTGTTAAGGAAGGTCAGATCATCCGCACAGTTGTCGAGGGCATACTTTACCAGATACTTCAGCATCTCTTCCGCCAGATCCATGTTATCGTTAATGTCATTGAAGGCTGCTTCGGGCTCTATCATCCAGAACTCTGCAAGATGGCGGGGCGTATTTGAGTTCTCTGCGCGGAAAGTAGGGCCAAAGGTGTAAATCTGCCCAATGCCTGTGGCTGCCGCTTCCCCTTCCAATTGCCCTGACACGGTTAGGTTTGTTTCCTTTCCGAAAAAATCTTCTTCAAAATTGAGTTTGCCGTCCTTCCTCGGAAGTTTATCCATATCCAGTGTTGTAACTCGGAACATCTCCCCTGCTCCTTCGGCATCTGAACTGGTGATGATGGGAGAATTGAGATAGAAAAATCCTTTGTCGTTAAAAAATTTATGAATGCCGTATGCTAAATGGTGCCGAACACGAAGAACTGCTCCAAAGGTATTAGTACGCGGGCGCAGGTGGGCAATCTCTCTTAAAAATTCAAGCGTATGTCCTTTCTTCTGAAGCGGGAATGTATCATCGGCTGTTCCAAACACTTCTATTTTCTTTGCCTGAATCTCGGAAGACTGTCCTTTGCCTTGGGATTGAACCAAAGTTCCGGTAATGGAAACACATGCTCCGGTAGAAATTGATTTTAAAAGCTCCGTATCAAAATTTGCCACATCAACAACTGCCTGAATATTGTGAATGACTGAACCATCATTAACTGCAATGAATGCTATGGTTTTGCTGTCGCGTTTGGTACGTACCCAGCCCATTACGGTCACCTCTGACCCGAAAGCTGTACTCTTGAGGATATCGATAACTTTTGTGCGTTTCATACAATTTAGATGTTATTTATTCGTCTTCTATCCTATATATAAGGTAGCGCTACAAAAGTAGTTTTTTAGTTCTAACTAATTAATCAGCGCATTACCTACTCATAATCAAGCAGTTAAAATTGCATGGAAACTTTGGAAATGCTAATAGTTTCCATAGTTTTGCCGCGTTATACCTTTATGGACACAAGGGCTCATGTACTTTTAGCAACACAGGAACTAACCTTTCGTTTTGGGATTCGCAGTGTTTCCATGGACGACATTGCCAAACACCTGGGCATATCAAAAAAAACCATTTACCAGTTTTTTAGTGACAAAAATGAAATTATCCATTCGCTCATGCAATTTAAACTGCAGGAAGACGAGAAAGCACTTAAGGAAATAGAAAAAAATTCCGCCAATGTGGTTGAAGAAGTATTTAACCTGATGAAGCATATCGGAAATGCAATAGGACAGGCGAATCCTAATTTATTTTATGACCTGCAAAAGTATTATCCCGAAACATGGAAACTGTTTACTGATTTCAAAGTGAACTGCATTTTGAAAATGGTGGAGGAAACACTGGCACGGGGAATAAAACAGGGCTTGATACGAACAGATATTAATCTGAAAATTCTTTCCCGTATGCGGATGGAGCAGGTAGAGATGGGCTTTAATCCCGCTGTTTTTTCTCCTGATAAATTTAAAATTCTGGACGTACAACTTTCCTTATTGGACCACTTTCTGTATGGCATCTGCACATTGAAAGGGCACAAGCTCATTAATAAGTACAAACAAATTATAGATGAGGAGTAAGTCCCCTCCCAGCCTCCCCAAAGGGGAGGAGAAAGAACAAAACCAAAGAATCTATGAAAAAAATTATTCTCGTACTCGCAGTCACTGCAACATTTAATTCCGCACGCTCCCAATCACCTTCCCCTTCGGGACAACCGCAGGTTGCGAGCGAAGCTCAAGGGATGGGACCCTTCAGTTTCTCCCTGCAACAGGCTATTGATTTTGCGATGAAGAACCAAACCCAGATGCAGAATACAGGTTATGATGAACAGATCGCCAAACACAAAGTGAAGGAAACGATTGGAATCGGACTGCCGCTTATTCACGGGAATGTAGGGGCTCAGGATTTTCTTGAAATACCTACCAGTGTGTTGCCGGCAAATGCCTTTAATCCTTTTGCAAGTCCGGATGAGTTGATGGCCGTGCAATTCGGTACACAATATTCTGCATCGGCAGGGATCGAGGCATCGCAACTTGTATTCAGCAGTGATTATCTGGTAGGACTTCAGGCATCGAAAACATTTCTGGAACTTTCCCGGAAAGCAGTCCAGCGTACACGCGTTGAAACATCGGTAGCCGTATCAAAAGCATATTACACGGTCCTGCTCAATGAGGAACGCATGAAACTCATCGATGCAAATATATCCAGGCTGAAAAAATTAATGGACGATACACAGGTACTGAATACCAACGGCTTTGTGGAGAAGATTGATCTCGACAGAATTACGGTTGCCTACAATAATCTGGTAGTTGAAAAAGAAAAGATACAGCGTTTGATGGGCTTGGGCAATTCCTTCTTGAAATTTCAGATGGGAATGGACCAGCAGGCGAATTTGTCTGTTGCAGATAAGCTGGCTGACATCAAATTAACCCCACCCGCAGACGCAGGAAAGATTGATTACGAAAACAGGGTGGAATACTCCCTGATGCAGTCCCAAAAAAATATTTCACAACTGCAGTTAAAGCGGAACAAATTGACCTACCTGCCTTCTGCCGCCCTCTTTGGGAATGCGAGTGCAAATGCCTACCGCAATAAATTTAATTTCTTTGACGCAAAACTGGGATGGTATCCCACCCTGATCATCGGGGCACGCATCAATGTTGGAATATTTGACGGGCTACAGACTCACCATCGCATTCAGCAATCCAAACTCGAAATCCTAAAGGCAGATAACAGCCTCAAAATGATTCAGCAGGGAATTGACCTCGAAATTGCCAGTGCCAAAGCAAATCTGACAAACTCCGCTTCTTCTCTGGAAATCCAGAAGAAAAATATTGAACTGGCAGAAAGCATTTATAAAGCCGCCAAGATGAAATACGAACAGGGCGTTGGCTCTAACCTGGAAGTGATGAGCGCTGAGACCGGGCTGAAAGAAGCACAGACCAATTATTTCAGCGCACTGTACGATGCCCTGATCGCAAAAGTAGATTACGACAAAGCAAACGGAAACATAAAGTAAAGTCCCCTCTCCGGCTCTCCCCAAAGGGGAGAGGGAAAGGAAATGCACATAAAACAAAAAGGGAAAAATAAATTTTATGAAAACAATCACAACTCAAGTACTGATCGGCCTCATTGTCTTCTTATCCGCCTGCGGTGGAGACAAAGACTCATTGAAAATAATGACCGAGAAGCGCGATAGTCTGAAAAAAGTAATGGCCGGTGTTGAAACGGAGATCGCCAAGTTAGAGGAAGAAATCGCTAAAAAAGACACCTCTAAAAAGGAAAAAAAGAAAACGGTTGAACTGCTTGCCCTGGTCCCACAAAACTTTAATAATTATATTGATATACAGGGAAAAGTAGACGCAGATGAAAATGTTTCGGTGAATGCAGAAATGCCCGGCACCGTTTCAAAAGTGAATGTGCAATTGGGAGATCAGGTAAGTACCGGACAGGTGCTGGCAGAGTTGGATTCCAAAGCCCTGCAACAGGGAATTGCCGAAATACAAAATTCACTTGAACTGGCAAACACTCTTTTTGAAAAACAAAAAAACCTATGGGAACAGAAGATAGGCACCGAAGTGCAGTTTCTGGGAGCAAAAAATCAAAAAGAATCGCTGGAGAAAAGAATGGCATCCATGCAGGAGCAGTTGAGGATGTCAAAAATTATTTCTCCGATCAATGGCATTGTAGATGCCGTGGATGTAAAACTGGGGCAGGCTACCATGCCCGGGCTTCCGGCAATACGCGTGGTGAATATGAACAGCCTCAAGGTAAAAGGAGAAGTGGCGGAATCTTACCTGTCAAAAGTAAAAAGCGGAAATGAGGTGGTAGTCATATTCCCGGATATGATGGATACCGTTCGCACAAAAATTGCCTATGTGGCCAAGGTGATCAGCCCCCTGAACCGCACCTTCACGGCCACCGTGAACCTTGACGGCAAAAAAGAATATCACCCCAATATGATCGCCATCATGAAGATCATTGACTATTCAAACCCGAAAGCATTTGCTGTGCCTGTTAGCACCATTCAGAAAGCACAGGAAGGAGATTTTATTTTTATTGCTGAAAATAAAAAGGCGAAAAAAGTAAAAGTAAAAACAGGCAGAACCTATAACGGAAATACAGAGATACTGGAAGGACTGAAGGAGGGTGATCAGCTAATTTCAAAAGGATTTCAAGAGTTGAATGAAGGGGATATAATAAAATACTAAAAGCCCCCTTTAATTTCCCCAAAGGGAGAAAACAGGATGATAGACAACAATAAATATTAATACTAAATCCTTCCTCCTCCCCTTCGGGGAGGCAGGGTGGGGTCGCATTTTATGAAAGACATATTCAAAGAGTTCAAGCCCAGCACCTGGGCCATCAATAACCGGACGAGCATTTATGTTTTCACGCTCATAATCACCCTGTGGGGGATGATGAGTTACGACAATCTTCCCAAGGAGAGTTTTCCCGAGATTGTACTTCCCATGATCATTGTGAGTACGGTTTATCCCGGCACGGCTCCTGAAAACATGGAGAACCTGGTGACAAAACCGATCGAGAAACAAATGAAATCCATTGCAGGAGTTAAAAAAATAACCAGCAACTCCTATCAGGATTATTCAAACGTAATTATTGAGTTTAACACCAATGTAAAGCCGGAAATAGCAAAGCAAAAAGTCAAGGATCAGGTTGATAAGGCAAAGGCTCAGGATCTGCCCCGCGATATGCCGGCTGCTCCTAACGTAATGGACATAAATTTTTCAGAACTGCCTATTATGTTCGTGAACGTATCCGGGGATTTCGATCTCAATAAACTGAAAAATTATGCTGATAAAATAAAAGACCGCATCGAAGGCATGAAGGAGATTACCCGGGTGGATATGATCGGGGCACTTGACCGGGAGATACAGGTGAATGTGGATATGTACAAAGCGCAGGCCGCTCAGATATCTATCGGGGATATTGAACGCTCTATCGGGTACGAGAACATGACCATTTCCGGAGGAATCGTAAAAATGGAAGGCATGGAGCGTACCATCAATGTAAAAAAAGAATTGAAGAGTGTGGATGAACTCCGCAACCTCATCATCAAATCCCCGAACGGAGCCCCCATTTACCTGAAAGATCTCGCGGATGTGGTGGACACTTTCGAAAAACAAAAAAGTTATGCCCGCTTGGGCGGAAAGAATGT
>SCSP01000356.1 GCA_004297845.1 Bacteroidota bacterium
TGTCTGAGACCCCCATAAAAATGTACATTTGTGGGCGAAAATAAGGAAAAATGGTATGGATCACGAATAAATACACGAATCTGCGAATAACAGTCAGGTTCTCATTCGCACATTCGCAGCCATTCGTTATCCGCACAACAATACCATCAATCATAAACTTAATCAACTAAACAACCATGGCAATCCAACGTTTCCGCGCCCTTGAAGAGGTTCTCAGCAGAACCCCCGTGCAGGTAGAACTGCCCAAAGCAACTGTCTCTGAATTTTACGGGGAAAATGTGTTCAACAAAGAGACCATGAAAAAATGGCTTTCGGACGAAGCCTACAAAAGCGTATTGGCTGCTATGGAACAAGGCATCAAGATCGACCGTAGCATTGCCGATGATGTTGCGTCCAGTATGAAAGCCTGGGCCATGAGCAAAGGAGTATCGCATTATACGCATTGGTTCCAACCGCTGACAGGGACCACCGCAGAAAAGCACGATGCCTTCGCTCAAAATATAGAAGACGGAAAAGCATTGGAGCGTTTTGACGGAGATCAATTGGTACAGCAAGAACCCGATGCCTCTTCTTTCCCCAATGGAGGGATCCGAAGCACCTTTGAAGCAAGGGGATACACCGCCTGGGATCCTACATCGCCCGCATTTATTATAGAGCAAACACTTTGCATTCCTACCATTTTTGTTTCTTATACAGGGGAAGCGTTGGATTATAAAACCCCGCTTTTGAAAGCGCTCCATGCCATAGACAAAGCGGCCGTGGATGTTTGCCAGTACTTTGACAAAAACGTAACCAAAGTTACTGCTACTCTCGGATGGGAACAAGAATACTTTTTAATAGACTCTGCTTTTTACAACGCACGTCCCGATATCGCATTTACGGGGAGAGCGCTCTTTGGTCATTCAGGAGCCAAAGGCCAACAGTTGGAAGATCATTATTTTGGTTCTATTCCGGAAAGAGTGCTTGCTTATATCCGCGAGTTGGAAATTGAATGTTACCGGCTTGGTATTCCGGTTAAAACCCGCCATAATGAAGTTGCACCCAACCAGTTTGAGTGCGCTCCTGTATTTGAAGAAGCGAATCTGGCGGTAGACCATAATTCATTGCTGATGGACATCATGGAAAAAGTTGCCCGCAGGCATAACTTCCGCGTTTTGCTTCATGAAAAACCATTTGCAGGCATTAACGGCTCCGGAAAACACAACAACTGGAGCATGAGTACCAATACAGGAAAAAATCTTCTAGGTCCTGGAAAAACCCCAAAGACCAATCTGATGTTTCTGACCTTCTTCATCAACACCATCAAAGCCGTTCACGACAACGCGGATCTGATGCGTGCGGTTATTGCATCGGCAGGCAACGAACACCGTCTGGGTGCGAACGAAGCGCCACCGGCCATCGTTTCTATTTTCATCGGAACCCAGCTAACCAAAGTGATGGAGGATATCGAGAAAAAAGTGAAGTCCGGAAAAATGACCCCTGAAGAAAAAACAGAACTGAAGCTTAACATCGGAAAGATTCCTGAAATTCTTTTAGACAATACCGATAGAAACAGAACCTCGCCTTTCGCCTTCACCGGAAATAAATTTGAGTTCCGCGCAGTAGGATCCTCTGCAAACTGCGCTGCGGCAATGACCGTGGTAAACACCATCATGGCCGATCAGCTCGTGAAATTCAAGCACGAAGTAGATGCTAAAATAAAGAAGGGAGTTGAAAAGGACGAAGCGATCTTCCAAGTGCTTCGCGATTATATTTCCGGAACCAAAAATATCCTTTTTGAAGGTAATGGTTATGGAGAAGAGTGGGTGAAAGAAGCTAAAAAGCGCGGGCTTTCCAATATCAAATCCACTCCCGAAGCATTGAAGATTTTTACGAGAAAAGAAGTGATTAAACTTTTTAAGCAGAATAACATCATGACCGAACGCGAACAACATGCGCGTTATGAAATACAGCTGGAAACCTATATGAAAAAGATCCAGATCGAATCACGCATGATCGGGGAGATTGCGATGGGTTCCATCATTCCTTCTGCAGTAAAATATCAAACCATGCTGATCGAAAATGTACGGGGACTGCAGGAGATCGCAGGTTTTGCCCCGGCCCTAAAGGGTGAATACGCAAATGCTAAAACAAAAAAGGTGGTTCTTGCAGGTGCTGATGAAATGGAAAACCAACAACTCCCTTTAGAGCGGAGGGCAAGCAATGGGGGTCTGCAGTCTCTTGCAGCTCCTCAGATTGAAACCATCAACAAGATATCCAATTACATTGCTTCTATTCAATCAAATGTTTATAAAATGATTGATGCTCGTAAAAAGGCAAACAACCTGGAAGATATGCAGGATAAAGCCTCTGCCTACTGCGATCATGTAAAACCTTACTTTGACGAGATCCGCTATCATGCGGATAAACTTGAGTTTGTGGTAGATGATGAACTTTGGGCACTTCCTAAATACAGGGAAATGTTATTTACACGGTAGAGGAACTGTTCGTGTTGCGCTGGATACCCTGCTCGTCTTTGGTTTATAGACCTTTTTCAATTGTATTTTTGCAATGTATGTAAAATTTATTTTACCTTTGCATGCTTCAGCGTACAATAAAAATATTGGACAACCAGGGAGCGTTAAATAGTGAAACTAGTATTTGAAGACGGCACCACATTCACAGGGGAGTCCTTCGGGGCAGAAAAAAGTGTTTTTGGTGAAGTAGTCTTCAACACCGGAATGTCCGGCTACGTTGAAACCCTCACAGACCCTTCCTATTGCGGTCAAATTCTCACCACCACTTATCCGCTTCAAGGCAATTACGGAGTACCAAACGGCCCGTTTGAATCCGACAGAATCCAGATAATGGGAATGATCGTAGGTCACTACAGCGAGAACCCCAGCCATTATACTCAGGTTCAATCGCTCGGAAGTTGGCTCAAATCACAAAACATTCCCGGAATTTGCGGAGTGGATACAAGAACATTAACCCGCTATCTGAGAGAATTCGGAACTGCCAACGCCAAATTGGTTGCTGATGAAAACGAAAAAAACATTTTTTCCATAAAATATTCTGATTGTATTACAATGGTTGCTCCGAAAGAAATATCTTTTCACGGAAACGGAAAAACCTGCGTGCTGCTTATTGACACAGGCGGCAAAGAAAATATCATCCGCTCTTTGGTTAACCGGGGTGTAACAGTTATTCGTTGTCCTTGGAATGCCGACTGGGAACAATACCTCCGCGAAGTGGACGGAATATTTTTCACTAACGGCCCCGGTGACCCAATGGATGCTTCCGGATTGATAGACAGAATACGCAAGGTCATCAACCAAGACCTTAACATTCCCATTTTCGGAATATGCCTGGGGCATCAGCTGCTGGCGCTTGCTGCCGGAGCAAAAACTGTTAAGATGAAGTACGGACATCGTTCAGTTAACCAACCGGTGCGCGATATACAAACCGGGAAATGTTATGTAACCAGCCAAAATCACGGATACGTTGTTCAGGCTGAATCGGTATCTAAAAACTGGGAACCCTGGTTTGTGAATATTAATGACGGAACCAATGAAGGACTGATGCACAAAACAAAACCGATTTCCTCGGTTCAGTTCCATCCGGAAGCAAATCCCGGACCCAATGACACAAATTATCTCTTCGATGATTATGTGAACAAAGTGAAGAGTATGAAGAAGACACGAAAACCATTGGCAAAGACAAAGCCGAATGGCATGGAAAATAAAGTCCTGCATGAAAAAGCCCCCATTAGCTGATACTATGAAAAGGGTTTCGAAAAAAAAACAAGAGTACAAGAAACCTAAAAAAGTTTTACTTCTCGGTTCCGGAGCGTTACGAATCGGACAGGCGGGCGAATTTGACTATTCGGGATCACAGGCGCTCAAAGCATTAAAAGAAGAAGGGATCAAGAGCATTCTGATCAATCCCAACATTGCGAGTATTCAAACAGATGAAGGTTTTGCCGACAAAGTTTATTTCCTTCCTGTAAACACCTACTTCGTAGAAAAAATAATTCAAAAAGAAAAAATTGACGCCATCCTCCTGAGTTTCGGAGGACAAACCGCGCTCAACTGCGGCCTGGAACTGGAAGAAAAAGGCATTCTCAAAAAATACAAGGTCAAGGTTCTCGGCACGCCTGTAAAAACCATCCGACTTACGGAAGACCGCCATCTTTTTGCCGAAGCGCTGAAAAAAATAGGGGTACATACTGCAATCAGTAAAGCCGTTTACTCGGTTGCTGATGCTGTGGAAGCAGCTATCAAGATCGGTTTCCCCGTCATGATGCGCTCCGGATTCTCGCTTGGAGGAAAAGGATCGGCCATCGTAGCGAACGTAAAAGAGTGTAGGAATCTGGCAGAAATGAGTTTTGCTTCTGTGTCTCAGATTCTGGTGGAAGAATGTCTTCAGGGATGGAAAGAAATAGAATACGAAGTGGTGCGCGATGGAAATGATAATTGCATCACTGTTTGTAACATGGAAAATTTTGACCCGATGGGTATTCACACCGGTGAGTCTATTGTGGTGGCTCCTTCTCAAACATTGGATGATTACGAATACCAGATGCTTCGCGATGTTGCCATTAAAACCATACGTCATTTAGGTATTATAGGCGAATGTAATATCCAGTACGCTCTTGACCCGCTGTCTCGCGAGTACAGGGTGATCGAGGTGAACGCACGACTTTCACGTTCTTCTGCGCTTGCGTCTAAAGCAACCGGATATCCGCTCGCTTATGTAGCCGCTAAAATTGCGCTTGGCTACGAGATGGCGGAAATTCCAAACGCCATTACAAAAGTTACTACCTCCTTCTTTGAGCCGGCATTGGATTATCTTGTCTGTAAATTTCCACGATGGGACCTGGCCAAGTTTGACAATGTGGACCAGACCCTGGGCACCGAAATGAAAAGCGTGGGTGAGGTGATGGCGATCGGACGTTCTTTTGCTGAAGTAATTCAAAAAGCAATTCGGATGCTGGAAATCGGCACAGCGGGATTGGATCCGGAAGCACATAAATTTGAGAACATTGAAGAAGCCGTAAAAACACCTACACCAAAAAGAATTTTTGCCATTGCGAAGGCAATGCAGGACGGCATGTCGGTTGACAAAGTTCATGAACTGACTAAGATTGATAAATTTTTCTTGTACGAGATCGAGCGTATCGTTACTATCAAAAAAGAAATTAAAGCAACAAAATTTACCGGGTTGAAAGCTGAAAAAATCCGGGAAATTAAAAAGGCAGGATTTGCAGACCGTTTCATTGCCAAGATCACCGGTGAAGCAGAATCAGATATCCGCAATCACAGGCAAAAACTGGGAATCCGCCCGCACCTTTCTCAAATTGATACCCTGGCTGCCGAATATCCGGCCGAAACAAATTTCCTGTACTTCACCTACGCCAACGACAAAAGCGATATTATTCCTTCAAGCAGAAAAAAAGTGATTGTGCTGGGTTCCGGCTGCTACCGCATTGGCGCCAGCGTGGAATTTGACTGGTGCGCGGTGAGCAGTGTGAAAGCGGCCCAGAAACTAGACTACGAAGTGATCATGCTCAACTATAATCCTGAAACAGTTTCTACTGACTATGATAACTGCGAGCAGCTGGTATTCGATGAAATACATCTCGAGAACGTAATAGAGCTTTACGAATTTGAAAAACCTGAAGGGGTGATTGTATCCATGGGCGGGCAAACCCCAAACAATCTGGCATTGAAACTCCACAAAGAAGGGGTTAAGATTCTCGGCACATCGGCAGAATCCATTGACCAGGCAGAAGACCGGAATAAATTTTCTGCTCACCTGGATCGTATAAACGTAGACCAGCCAAAATGGGCAGAAGCATCTTCAAGCGAGGACACTTTAGAAATGGTAAAAAGGCTGGGAGGATTTCCGGTTCTTGTAAGACCTTCGTATGTTCTGTCAGGAGCTGCTATGAGAGTAGCTGATTCTGCCGAAGAACTTAATGTTTTTCTTGGCAATGCAGCTGATATTTCTCCGGAACATCCTGTTACCATCTCCAAATTTGAAGGCCACTCCCGTGAAATTGAATTTGATGCGGTAGCGTACAAAGGAGAAGTGAAATTGTTTGCTATCACCGAACACATAGAAAATGCGGGGGTACATTCAGGAGATGCTACGCTTGTAATTCCTCCCCAATGGATCACTTCCGAAATCATGAGCAAAGTGAGAAGTATAGGGGAGCTTCTTGCTAAGGAATTAAACATTACCGGCCCCTTCAATGTTCAGATGCTTAGTCGGGAACATAGTGTTAAAGTAATTGAATGTAACCTTCGGGCATCCCGGAGTTTCCCCTACATTTCCAAAGCATTGGGAATCAATTTTATCACGGAGGCAACTTCACTCATGCTGTCCGGAAAAACAACACGTGAATTCGATAAGGAAAAAATCAATGACCTGAATTATGTAGTGGTAAAATCTTCCCAGTTCTCATTCAGCCGTCTGAAAGGAGCAGATCCAAGATTAGGTGTTGAAATGGCTTCTACCGGTGAGGTTGCTTGTTTTGGAAGAGACAGAAGTGAAGCGCTTCTCGCATCCTTGATTGCAAGTGGATTCAAAGTTCCCCAAAAAGGTGCGTTCATTTCTCTGGAACAAGAAGGTGACCGTCCTGGATTTTCAAGCCAGGCATCCATTCTCATAATGAATGGGCTCAAATTATATGCCACCCCCGAAACTGCCGAAGTATTTAAAAAACTAGGAGTGGAGTGTAAGTCTGTTTCGATTGCAGATATGATCAAGAACGGTAATCAGGAACTATTGATAGAATTTTTAAAATCAGGAAAAATAGACCTGATCATCAGCGTTCCTGGTCCTGGCAGGATATATACTTCGCAGGAAGGCTATTTCCTCAGGCGCCTGGCGGTGGACTTGGAGATTTCCCTGCTTACTGACCTTCGTCTTACCAAAGCAGCTATTCAGGCACTGAGTTCGCACGAAGAACAGGATATTGCGGTTAAATCATGGCAGGAATATCAAAAGGAACATGTACTTGTTTGACAAAAAAATATGAGCGAATCTTCCGGCTTTTTATCCGACCGTATTAATTCCATTTCGGAATCAGAAACAATCGCAATGGCGCGCAAAAGCCGTGAGTTGCAGGCAAAGGGCATTGATATTGTGAATCTTTCGCTGGGCGAACCCGATTTCAACACACCTGATTTTATTAAAACAGCTGCTAAAGAAGCCATTGATAAAAATTTTTCCAAGTATATGCCCGTGGCGGGTTATGCGGATTTGCGCGAAGCAATCTCAAAAAAATTCAAACGAGAGAACAACCTGAATTATTCTGCGGAGCAGATTGTGGTTTCCACGGGAGCAAAACAATCCATTGCCAATGCGATGTTGTGTCTGCTGAATCCATGCGATGAAGTGCTCGTGCCTGCACCCTACTGGGTTTCCTACATTGAAATTATAAAACTTACTGGCGCTTCTGCGGTGGTGATTCCTTCGGGAATCTCAACTAATTTTAAAATTACTGCTGCACAATTAAAAAAATACGTCACTCCAAAAACAAAAATGCTTGTGTACAGCAGCCCCTGTAATCCAACGGGCAGTGTTTACACGAAAGAAGAATTAAAATCCATTGCGGAACTTATCGCCTCTTACAAGAATATTTTCATCATTGCCGATGAAATTTATGAATACATCAACTATGCAGGCAAGCACGAAAGCATCGCGCAGTTCATTTACGATAGAACCATCACCATAAACGGCATGTCAAAGGGCTACGCAATGACTGGATGGAGAATCGGCTACATGGGCGCTCCGCTTGCAATTGCACAAGCATGCGACAAACTACAGGGACAATTCACTTCCGGGGCATCGAGCATAGCGCAACGTGCCGCACTGGCTGCGATGAACGGAACACATGACACCATTGAGGTAATGAAAAAAGCCTTTTTGAGAAGGCGCGATATGATATTAGATTTGCTGCGTGAAATTCCCGGATTAAGATCAAATGTTCCCGATGGCGCATTTTATGTTTTTCCGGAAGTGAAAAGTTATTTCGGAAAAAAATTCAATGGAACCGCCCTTAATAATGCAGATGATCTGAGCATGTATCTTCTCACCGAAGGCCATGTTGCCACTGTGTCGGGCGGTGCATTTGGCGATAAAGATTGCATACGCATTTCTTATGCTGCTTCTGAAGAGCAAATACGGGAAGCAGTAAAAAGAATTAAAATTTCCTTGAGCCGTTTGAGCTGAATATTAATGCTGTTTCTATACGAGTAAACATGTCTGCGCTTTCATTCAAAAACCTCTTGGACGCTGACCAGATCACGAAGCAGGACGCGTTGAACATTCTCTCCCTAGCGAAAGAGTATCACGAAGACTTTTTGAAAGGGAAAAAGGAATGGGACGCCTGCCGGGGAAATATTTTAGCCACTTTGTTCTTTGAGCCCAGCACCCGAACACGCTTTTCTTTCGAGGCCGCCATGCTGCGTCTGGGCGGGCTCGTTATCTCTCTGGAAAATGAAGAAACCACCTCTATAAAAAAAGGAGAAACCCTGTCGGATACAGCCCGCATCATGAGTGGCTATGCTGATATGATCGTGATGCGGCATCCGCAGGAAAAAAGTGTGGCTGCCTTTGCGGAATACTGTAATGTTCCCGTCATTAATGCGGGAGACGGTGCCAATCAGCATCCAACGCAGGCACTGGTTGATCTATATACCATTTTCCGGGAGAAAGGAAAGCTGGAAAATCTGACCATCGGTTTTATGGGCGATCTTAAATATTCGCGTACCGTTTTTTGCCTGCTTACTGTACTTAGGCACTATAAGAATAATTTCATTTTCATCGCACCTCCTTCGCTGAGGATCAGCAATGAAAGAAAAGATATTTTATCGAAGCGAGGAGGCAACTCCACAATAAAAGAAGTTGAAAATTTAGCCGATGTGATTGATGATTTGGACATTTTATACGCAACCCGTGTTCAGGGAGAGCGTTTTGCAACAAAAGAAGAATACGATGCAGTAAAAGATTCTTACTGTTTGGCTAAAAAAGATCTGGTTAAAGCAAAAAAGGATGTAATCATCATGCATCCGCTTCCCAGAGTGAATGAAATTCATCCCGAAGTTGACTCCCTTCCAAACGCCAAGTATTTTGAGCAGGCTGCCAATGGTGTTTTCGCAAGGATGGCTTTGCTTACCTTGATGAAGAAGTAATGTAGCCCATGCCCCTTCCCTGAAGGGAGAAGGAACCATCCATGACATGAAAGAGAGTTACAATATTATTCTGTTTTTACACCCTTTAGGGTCGGGGTAGAACCTATAACAATTAACTTTGACTTTATGCAGGCTATCGGATTTTATTTCGCTCTTCCGTTTATTTACTTCATTTCAATTCTTCCCTTCCCGGTTTTATACCTGTTGTCGGATTTTGTTTTCGTACTTATTTATTATGTGATTGGTTATCGAAGATCAGTGGTTACCGAAAATATGCACAATTCATTTCCGGAAAAATCAAAAGAAGAAATTGCCGTCTTAAGAAAAAAATTTTACCGCTACCTGACTGACCTGATTCTGGAAACATTTAAAACACTGACGATCAGCAAAACCAGCATGCTGAAACATTGTAGAATGAACGAAGGTTCAATACAACTGATGAATAAATTTTATCATGAGAAAAAAAGCTGCATCCTCGTTCTAGGTCATTTAGGCAACTGGGAATGGGGAGGAAATACGTTCAGCGCTACTTGCAAACACCCGCTTTACGTAATTTACCATCCTCTTGAAAATCAATATTTTAACCGACTGGTTGTTGGTATGCGAACAAGGTTTGGCACAAAACTTATTGAAATGAAAAATACTTTTCGCGATATGATTTCAACTGCAAATGAGGTTAACGCAACCGCTTTTATTGCCGACCAGACCCCTCCCCCCGAAAGCGCTTATTGGACAAAATTTTTAAATCAGGAAACGCCCGTATTTCAGGGAACCGAAAAAATTGCCCGCAAATTAAATTATCCCGTTGTTAATATAACCGTAAAACGAGTCCATCGGGGTTATTATGATCTTTGCGCTGAAGTGCTTTGCGAAGGTCCGGCTTCGACATCTGAAGGAGAAATTTCGGAACTACATACGCGTAAACTTGAGGAACAAATACGTCTGCAACCCGAAACATGGCTTTGGTCTCATAGGCGCTGGAAGCATAAACGCCCGGGTTGACCATTTTATAATTCAGTATTATCGTTATATTTGTCCGATGAAATACGGACTCCGTCTTTTTATCGGAGCGCAGATTTTTATTTGTGAGAACAGGTAAAGAATTAATACTCGCAACAAAGCCCTTTGCAATTGAGGTGAAGTGGAAGAGTTGGTACTGCACCCTCTCTACTTTAATTCTTCTTATCCTATTCCATACCGGAACATTTATGGTGGAAATGCACCCCGCGCTAAGGGTGGTTTCAAGCATCATGACCGGTCTTGTAATTTCCCGGATGTTTGTGATTTACCATGACTACGCGCATCATACAATTTTATATAAATCAATCTCTGCAAGAATTATCTTTTCTGCTTTCGGATTGTACATGCTCGCTCCCACCAGCATCTGGAAGCGCTCGCACGATTACCACCACAATAACAATTCAAAACTTTTCAGCGCCAGTATTGGATCCTACCCCATTTTCTCAAAACAAAAGTTTTTGGCTGCCAGCAAAAATGAGCGCAGGGAATATTTGGCGGTAAGACATCCGCTCAATATGATCTTCGGGTATTTCACCCTTTTCAGTTTCGGAATGTGCATACTTTCCTTTTTATCCAGCCCCCGCAGGCATTATGATTCACTTATCTCCCTCATTCTGCATATAACATTTATTGTGTGTATTTTTTATTTCTTCGGATGGGCAACCTATATATTGGCCATTCTCATGCCCTTTTCGATCGCGTGCGGGTTTGGCGCCTACTTATTTTATGCCCAGCATAATTTTCCGGGCGTTACTTTTAAAAATAATATTGAATGGAGCTACGAGCACGCTGCCTTGGAATCATCCAGCTATATGAAAATGAATTTCTTCTGGCAATGGGTTACGGCAAACATCGGGTTTCACCATATTCATCACCTGAATGCCAAGATACCATTTTACCGCCTTCCGGAAACGATGAGGGCGCTTCCCGAACTGCAGAATCCAAAGATCACTACTCTGTGGCCGTCCGATATCGTTAAATGCCTGCGCTTAAAGATCTGGGACCCTGACAAACAGGAAATGGTTCCTCTCAGCGCTATTTAATCACCCTTGACCCTGTAAATAGCCCAGTGCAATTTTTTCTATTTCATCTTCGCTGATAATATTCGTGTGGGTATAGCAATTTTTTCTGTCATTAATTTCGGAACTATTGAATTTCGCATAAGTAATGTTACGTAATCAATATTTAAAATATCTTTGTGGGTATGAGTGGTCAATATATTGGAAAACTCTTGTGGGGAGAAGGATATAACAAAAAAATTAGCAGTATAAAAATTAAAAATGTACAGTAGTGTAATCAACCGCAAAGAAATTTCCATGATATAAAGACGGACACGGATAGGTATTTTGACAGCCTCCGTATCGCTGCGGGAGAATCCATCGCATAATGATAAAATTTTATGAAAAGAAATACAAATCCAAGCGAGCGGGAAGGACTCTTTTCGGAGGAGCGCAATTCGGGGGCAAGGGGTGAAGTTATTCCATAATATTTGCCATCATGTACTCTCTGTTCATCCTCGCGATGTGCGTGAGCGAAATTTCTTTCGGGCATTCTGCCTCGCAGCTTCCGGTGTTGGTGCAGTTTCCGAATCCTTCCGCATCCATTTGCGCCACCATGCTTTGAACGCGCTGTTTGCGCTCCACTTGTCCTTGTGGAAGAAGTGCGAGTTGAGAAACTTTTGCAGAAACAAAAAGCATGGCAGAAGAATTTTTACAGGATGCCACGCAGGCACCGCAACCGATGCAGGCAGCTGCTGCAAAAGATTCATCGGCATCGGGCTTAGGAATTGTAATATTATTTGCGTCTTTCGCATTGCCGGTATTTACAGAAACGAATCCGCCTGAAGCAATAATGCGATCGAAAGCGGAACGATCCACCACCAGGTCTTTCACTACAGGAAATCCTGCAGCACGCCAGGGCTCAATGGTGATCGTATCTCCGTCCTTGAAAGCACGCATGTGCAGTTGGCAGGTGGTAGTGCCCGCCCAGGGACCGTGGGCTCTGCCGTTTATGAACATAGAACACATGCCGCAAATACCTTCCCGGCAATCGTGATCGAACGCAACAGGCTCTGCGTTTTTTCCGATGAGGCGTTCGTTGAGCACATCAATCATTTCGAGGAAGGACATGTCTTCGGATATCCCGTCAATGGTGTACAAGGCAAAGCCACCTTTGTCTTTCGCGTTTTTTTGTCTCCAGATTTTTAAGGTCAAATTCATATTCTTGTTTTTTGCTCTGTGGAACTCCGATGTTTCTCTGTGAACTCTGTGTTGTATATTTTTAACACGGAGTTCACAGAGTCAACAGAGTTTCACAGAGAGTTTTTTATTTATAACTCCTTTGAGATGGATGAACAACATCAAATTTAAGTTCTTCCTTATGCAATTCCGATTCCCCAACTCCTTTAAATTCCCAGGCTGCTACGTAACTGAAGTTGTCATCATCGCGTTTTGCCTCTCCATCTTCTGTTGCGGATTCCTCGCGAAAGTGTCCTCCGCAGGATTCTTTTCTGTTCAGCGCATCCTTGCACATGAGTTCTCCAAGTTCAATAAAATCCGCAACACGGCCTGCTTTTTCCAGTTCCAGATTCATTTCATTCTGTGTTCCGGGGATTCTTACCCCTTTCCAGAATTCTTCGCGAAGCGCGCGTATCGCAGAGATCGCTTCAGTAAGCCCTTTTTCGTTGCGCGCCATTCCGCATTTATCCCACATTATTTTTCCAAGCTTCTTATGAAAGTGGTCAACTGATTTAGTTCCTTTGATGTTCATCAGCGTATCTAATTGTTCCTGTACTTTTTTCTCAGCCTCCACAAATGCTTCATGGTCAGTTGGAATTGCTTTGGTGCGGATATCCTGCGAGAGATAGGTGCCGATCGTGTAGGGAATTACAAAATACCCATCTGCTAAACCTTGCATGAGAGCGGAAGCTCCCAAACGGTTTGCACCGTGGTCGGAAAAATTAGCTTCGCCCAGCGCGTACAACCCCGGAACGGAGGTCATCAGATCATAATCCACCCACAGACCTCCCATGGTGTAATGCACCGCAGGATAAATTCTCATCGGTGTTTCATACGGATTTTCTCCTGTGATCTTCGCGTACATATCAAAGAGGTTGCCGTATTTTTCTTTTACCGCTTCTTTTCCAAGTTCAAGGATCCTTTCTTTCGAAACATTGTGCAGATTCATTTTGTTTACCTGAATTTTTCCATACCGCTCAATAGCAGCAGCAAAATCCAGGTACACCGCCATTTTGGAAGTGCCCACTCCGCAGCCTTCATCGCATCTTTCTTTGGCGGCACGTGATGCCACATCGCGGGGAACTAAGTTTCCGAATGCGGGATATCTTCTTTCGAGGTAATAATCTCTTTCTTCTTCCGGAATTTCATTTGCTTTTCGTGCATCGTTTTTTGCTTTCGGCACCCAGATGCGCCCGTCATTTCTCAGGGACTCTGACATCAATGTCAGTTTAGACTGGTGATCTCCGGACACAGGAATGCAGGTCGGGTGAATTTGCGTGTAGCAGGGATTTCCGAAGAAAGCGCCTTGCTTATGCGCTTTCCATGCAGCGGTTACATTCGATCCCATTGCGTTTGTTGAGAGGAAGAATACATTTCCGTAACCTCCGGTACAAAGCAGAACGGCATGGCCGAAATGTCTTTCTAATTTTCCGGAGATCAGATCACGTGCAATAATGCCTCTTGCCTTTCCATCGATCATTACAATATCCAGCATCTCATGGCGGGAATACATTTTCACTGTTCCCAATCCAACTTGTCTTTCCAATGCAGAATACGCTCCAAGCAATAATTGCTGTCCGGTTTGCCCGGCAGCATAAAATGTGCGCTGTACCTGGGTACCACCGAAAGACCGGTTGCTTAAATAACCTCCGTACTCGCGTGCAAAGGGAACGCCCTGTGCCACGCATTGATCAATGATATTTGCCGAAACTTCCGCCAGACGATAAACATTTCCTTCCCTTGCTCTGTAATCTCCTCCTTTTACGGTATCGTAAAACAATCGGTATACACTGTCTCCATCGTTCTGATAATTTTTTGCTGCGTTTATTCCACCCTGAGCCGCAATGGAGTGCGCGCGTCTGGGAGAATCCTGGAAACAGAAACACTTAACTTGATATCCCAGTTCAGCCAACGAAGAAGCGGCTGAAGCGCCTGCCAGGCCTGAACCTACCACGATGATTTCGATACTGCGTTTATTGGCTGGGTTTACCAGTGGAACCGAGGACTTGTATTTCGTCCACTTTGTTTCGAGGTCTCCTGCGGGGATTTTTGAATTTAGTTTTGTCATAATCGAATCATGTTTTTTTCAACAGCAATAGATAAATCCTTTGAGAAATGGCGTTATAATCCGTCTCTGTGAAACTCTTCAGACTCTGTGTTCTCTGTGTTAAAATCATCGTATGCTATTTTCAAAAGGTTGATCCGGCAATGCCGAAGTAAAATAAAACGGGAATGCTTGCGAATCCTATTCCTACGATGCCAAAAGCAAAAACACTTCCGGAAACAGAAAGTAGTTGTTCGTGTTTTTTGGAATTCAACCCCAGACTTTTGAAGGCAGATTGAAATCCATGATTGAGGTGAAAAGTAAGAAAAGCGATAGAAACAAGATAGAAAAGCACATACCATCCGTTCTGAAATGCAAGTTTTACGTCCTGCGCAACATTGATTTGCCCTTCGCCACCAACTGCATCCGTAATTCTGTAAGGAACAAAAAAACGCCAGAGGTGAACCACCAGAAAGAATAGGATCAGGCTGCCTGTGATTCCCATATTGCGCGAGAACCAGTTGCTGGTTTCTCCCACTTTGTATTCCGTATACTTCACAGGGCGTGCCGTGGAATTCAATCTTGTAAGATGGATCGCCTGAACGACATGTACGATGATCGCAGCAAATAAAAATATTTCAACGATACGGATGAATAAACTATGCACGAGCGTATGCGAATATTCGATGAACGCTTCGCCTCCATCAGTGTAGAAAAGCAGCAGGTTCCCGTAAAGATGTTCTACGAGAAATACGCAGAGGAACAGGCCTGTTGCGGCCATCACGGTCTTTCTGCCCAGACTTGAATTGATGAATTGGGTAATTGTCATAAGCCACGAATTTCACTAATTAACACGAAAATCATTGGTGATATCCCGATAGCTATCGGGACGTGTAATTAGTGGCATGCAAATGTAACAGGAGTGGGCAATCCATGAAATAAAAAATCCTCAAAGTTTTTCACTTCAAGGATTTCTTTGTCTTTGTGTGAAGATAAAAAGTTACTGAAAACTAGCCGCTGATTTGTAGAGGAACGGGTTCGGGCTTCCCCAGCGCAGGGAAATCTCGAATCCTCCTTTTCCGGAGGTGGCTGTTTTAAGTCCGGATACGTTCATGTCGTAACTGATGCCCACCGTATACTCGGCAATTTCAAACTGAACGGAAGGAATGAATGCATCTTTTACACGCAGGTAGGTACCGAACATGATGGAAGCCCCCTTAACATACCCTGTGAACTTAGATTGTTCGCGGAGCATATAACGGAAATAGCAACCGGGAAGGATCTCAGATGCAGGACCTTGGCCCATGTAAATAAATCCTGGCAAAAGAGAAATGTTGGTATTTTTTATACCTATTACCGCATCAAAATGACCGGTTGTTTTAACATAGAGCTTTTCGTCAGTACCATAAAAGGAATATTTAGGCATGTTCAGGTGCGTAACTGCAAGCCCTGTGTGGAATATCACCATATCGTTTGCCGTTGAGTACATCTGTCCTTTTGTGTACTGGTACAGAACCCCGAGCCCAACATCAGGGTAACCGTATTTGGTATCGCCAACAGGTTCGTTGCTTTGAGCTGCAGGAACAAATGCTCCGTTAATGTATTGTTCGTCCCAGGTAAGTTTGGAATAATCAATGCTTCGCTGCACAAAGCCTATTATAAGACCACCTCCCAGCGTGCTTTTAGCGCTGGTCTGGGTATGATATCCGAAAGTAGCATTTAGCTGCATGGTTTTCATGTTGCCGTCTCCTGCTTTGTCATTGAAAAGATTCACACCGGCAGCCAGCCATTTGGTCTTCCACTGTTTTTGCTTGAATCTGCCATCGTAGGTGAGCATCATGGTTTTATAGGCGTTCGGAGAAATACTGGTCCACTGACTTTTATAGTTTACAATTACCTCATGGGTTTTGTAAGCTCCTGCCTGTGCAGGGTTAATAACCAAAGGAGTAAGATTGTATTGTGAAAAATGAATATCCTGTCCGATAACTGAGAAAGGACAAATAAGGGACAAACAAGCAAAAACGAGGAAATACTTTTTCATGGAATGAATTCTTGAAGTGCAAAGATGCAATAAATCTTCTTATTGGCAAAATAATTAACGAGTATTTCGTTACCTTTACTTGGCGATCAGTCAATGAAAAAAAACCTTATATACGCAGTGATTCTTATAGCGATGACTTATGCGGCCTGCATAGAGAAGCCTATCTATCCTTCAAAACCAGTAATTGCATACAAGGACTTTATCCGATACGGAAGCAATCCTTCTGAGCCTGATTCTGTTGAATTGGTCGTCTCGTTCACTGATAATGAAGGAGATATAGGCTTGGAACAGGCTGATACACAAGGGGTTTATAAGTATGGAAATATCTGGCTGGTTTATTATTATGACTCATCGGGGACCTGGGCGGCTTTTGACAGCTCTGTGGGTACTCTTGTGTTTGATACGTTTAAATTCGCATACCGGGTTCCTCCTGTGCTGCCGGAAGGGGATCCTGCAGAACCCATGAAAGGGCTGATCTATGTAAAACAAAGCACATTTGTCAAAGTGCATGATACGATCAAGTATGTTGTTTACCTGTATGACCGGGCCGGGCACAGAAGCGACACCATACATACCCCTGCAATCAAATTCTGAGTAATCGCTGTTAATCGGTATAACTGGTGGATACACGGAAGATTTTTTCAATCCGCACTAAAAAAGAGTTTGAAAAAGAGGCGATAATAATTTTCCGCCATCAAGCGAAGAAAAATCCTGTTTACAAGAAATATGTTGAGCAATTGGGTGTGAATCCTCAGAATCTGAAAAGCGTTGAGCAGTTGCCTTTTTTGCCGATCGAGTTTTTCAAAACACAAAAAGTGGTGACAGTCGGGGGTCAGGGATCAGGAGTCAGGATAAAAAAAAAGATATCCAGTCTCCGCACTCCGCACTCCGCACTTTTCCTCAGCAGCGGGACAACCGGAACGGAGAGAAGCAGGCACTATATTTCAGACGTCAAGTTATATGAAAACAGTTTCAGAAAGTGTTTCGAACTATTTTACGGAGATATAAAGAAGTATTCCATCCTTGCCTTTCTTCCCTCTTATTACGAGAATAAACGATCTTCTCTTCTTTATATGGTGAATGATCTGATAAAGAGAAGCGGGAAGAAGGAAAGCCGTTTTTACAAAAATAGCGAACCGAAAATTTTATTGAAAACATTGGACAAACTTCTGGCGAAAAAAAAAAGGGTAATTCTGTTCGGGGTTTCGTTTGCGTTGTTGGACCTGCCACCTCTCCCCCGGTCCCTCTCCTCAAGAGAGGAGAGAAACAGCCTGTTCGTTCTTGAAACGGGCGGAATGAAAGGCCGCAAAGAAGAAATAACCCGCGAAGAACTCCACAAAACCCTCTGCACAAAATTTGGCGCAACAAAAATCCATTCCGAATATGGCATGACCGAACTTCTTTCCCAGGCATATTCAAAGGGCAATGGCATTTTTACCTCTCCGCCCTGGATGAAAGTTCTCATCCGTGACCTCAATGACCCCTTTTCATTTTTACCTTCGGGCAGAACCGGTGCTATCAATATCATTGATCTGGCTAATAGTAATTCCTGCGCTTTCATAGCTACGCAAGATGTTGGAAGAATTCATAAAAACGGGTCCTTTGAAGTTTTGGGAAGAATGGATAACAGCGATCTGAGAGGCTGCAATTTGCTTGCAGGATAAGAGCCCCGACCCTAAAGGGAGAAAGAATCAGGTATCATTATAGCTAAATACGGGAAAGCCCCAATTCAAATTTTTAGACCATAAAATATTTATTTATGAGGGCAACCCCTGATTTTGAGAAATTCTAACTTTGGCTTAGTATTTGGGTAGCATCCTTCAGTAAATCAAAATTGCCATGAAAAAATTACTCTTCCATTTTATTGCTTCTTTATTATTGATCGCGGGTTGTGTCAGCTCGGAAAAGGCGCTGAACAAGGGCCAGTATGATTTTGCCATTCATCACGCAATTAAGAAACTGCGCAAGAATCCCGACAAGACCAGCGAGATATTAGTGCTTGAAAAAGCTTACAATAAAGCGCAGCAGGAGGATTTTGACCGCATTGCGTTCATACAAAAAGAAGGGAGTCCCGACAAATGGGATGAGGTTTATTCCATTTATGTTCGCATCAAGAACAGGCAGGCGCTTATAAAAACTTTGCCGGAGTTAACAGTTCGTGACAATAATAAAAAGGCGGTGCGTAAAGGTAAGTTCAATTTCATTGATGTGGACAACGAGCTGTTACTATCAAAACAGAAAGCGGCTGAATATTTTTATGTACATGGGGTTGCGCTCCTTCAAAAGGGCGGACGATTCAATGCGCGCGATGCCTATGCTGAATTGCAGAAAGTAAAAACCTATTACTCAAATTTTAAAGACATTGACGATCAGCTTGTTAAAGCGCAGGAGGCGGGAGTAACCAAAGTGATGTTTAAAATGAAAAAAGAAATTCCCGCTTCGCTGCCTCCCACCTTTGAGCAGGAATTGATGAAAATCAGCCTGCAGGACCTGAACCAGAACTGGATACGGTATTACACCAGCGATATAAAAGGAACGGATTACGATTACATGGTGTTTGTGAACCTGAAAACAATAGATGTATCTCCCGAACTTGCCAAAGAAAAATATTACTCCGAAAGCAAGCAAGTGCAGGATGGTTGGGAGTATCAGATGGATTTTAAAGGCAACGTGATGAAGGATAGTCTGGGCAACGACATAAAAAAACCTAAATACAAAACCATTACCTGCAATGTGGTGGAAACGCATTTATCAAAACAGGCGCGCGTGGCAGGATCTCTGGATTACTGGGACTCCCATACCAACCAACTTTTCAAAACGGATAACATCGCGGCTGATTCCTTTTTTGAGGATGGTTTTGTAGTGGTGCTGGGCGGTGACGTAAGCGCTCTCACCCCTGAAACAAAAAATAAGATTGGCAAAAAGCCCATGCCTTTTCCAAATCCATTCGATATGCTCCTGCAGGCGGGGGGTAATTTAAAAGGAATGGTGAAGAACCTGCTGTATGAGAACAGGTGTATTTTGAATTAATATGTCTGTACACTTGCTCCGGGTTTTGGCAGCAGCATATAAAAAAACCATCTCTCCGGAATCGGAATTACCACCACCGATATATTTCCCTGCATACCATTCTTTGGTTGGGTTTGCTCCCACTTTTATCAACGATATCTTTTTAATGGTACCGTAACTATCTTCATATCCTTCGGTTACTACCAGAGGCAATCCGGAGAAAATGATTTTAATTTCAGCCTTATCTATCCTGGTTGTCCGACAAACCACAAGAATACAATTCTTCGTTCTCTGAAAAGCAGCAGTTTTTCAAAAGTAACCACAGCCTGCCATCCCCGCCCTAAAGGGCGCTCTTGTATTGCCCAATATTAACAGTCCGATAATAGTTTACCCAAAAAACAAATACGCCACTCCGATCGAGGCAATCACCCCGGCAAGATCGGCAATGAGCCCGCAGGTGAGGGCGTAACGGGTTTTGCGGATGCCTACAGATCCAAAGTAAACAGCAAGAATGTAAAAGGTGGTATCAGAGGATCCCTGGAAAACGCATACTAATCTTCCTACAAAAGAATCCGGTCCATAACCGCCTTCCGCCACGGATCGCATGGCATCGAACATAAGTCCGCGGGCACCGGAGCCACTCAGGGATTTCATCAGTCCTGTTGGCAATGCAGGAACAAATTCAGCGCCCATAAATATCCATGACATTCCCTGCAGCAAATACTCCATTGCACCGGAGGCTCTGAAAATTGCAACACCTATCAGAATGGCAGCCAGATAAGGGATGATGCGAATGGCAGTATGGAAGCCCTCTTTCGCGCCTTCAATAAAAGTTTCATACACGTTTATCCTCCGCAAAAAACCAATTGCTATAAAAAGTGCGATCACGGAAAAAATTATAAAGTTGGCAGATAGCGAAGAAGCTTTTTGCAATCTTTCATCCGTAAGCGTGCTGAAGAACCAGCTGATGCCTGCAATAAAAATTGCAAACGCTGCCAGATAAACAAAGAGCATGGGCTTAAGAATATTCCGCTGATAAAAAGAAACGGAAAGGAGTCCGGCAATTGTTCCGGCAAATGTGGCAAGCAGGATAGGAATAAATACATCTGCAGGATTGGCTGCCCCTGCCTGCGTACGGTACAGGATAATATTTACAGGAATGAGTGTTAGTCCTGCTGTGTTCAGCACCAGAAACATGATCTGTGAATTGGAAGCGGTATCTTTTTGAGGATTAAGTTCCTGCAAACTGGTCATGGCTTTGAGTCCCAGCGGAGTGGCGGCATTATCCAGTCCCAGCATGTTGGCGGAAAAATTCATCAGCACATTGCCCATCGCGGGATGGTCCTTTGGAACCTCAGGGAACAGGCGACTGAAGAAGGGGCTTACCAACCTTGAGAATGAACGGATGAGTCCGCTTTCTTCACCTATTTTCATGATGCCCAGCCAGAGGGTCATCAGTCCGGTGAGACCCAGGCAAAGTTCAAAGGCAACCTTAGAAGTATCAAACGCAGAAGTTACAATGGCCGGAAAAACTTCAAGTCCCCCGAATTCAGGGAATCCTGCAAAGTGAAGGATGACTTTGATTAACGCCACCACAAACGCGATGAGGAAAAAGGCGATCCAGATATAATTTAAGATCATTTGATCGATTTTGGATTACTAATTTATCCCATGCATAGTATAACAATCAAATACAGAAACCACGAAGGGAAGCATTATTTTGACGAATATACGAAAGGAATAGAGAATTTTTCGTAACTTTAAAGTTCATTATAAACATTAAACTCTTAATAATATGTATCCCGAAGCAATTGTAAAACCAATGAAAGCGGAACTATCCTCCGTAGGATTTGAAGATCTTGTAACTACTGATCAGGTAGAAAACGCTATTGCATCTAAAGGCACTACACTGGTAGTGGTTAACTCAGTTTGCGGATGTGCGGCCGGTGCCGCTCGTCCGGGTATAAAATTGGCCATACACCATCCAAAGCATCCCTCCAAGCTCACCGCTGTTTTTGCGGGCGTAGATACCGAAGCAGTTGCACAGGCACGCAAACATTTTATGCCCTATCCTCCATCCTCTCCTGCCATTGCCTTGTTCAAGGATGGAAAACTCGTGCATTTTGTAGAACGTCATCATATTGAAGGCAGATCGGCTGAAATGATCGCAGATAACCTGAAAATGGCGTTTGATCAATACTGCTAAATCAACGAAAAGGAATTTGTACAAAAGTACGAACTGGAAATATATTATTACTCGCATTAATATTTCCACACCTGCTGCCACCTTTCATTCTTTTTGCATCTTCACTTATGGAATCGTGGGATAATATCTATATAAACAACGCCCCAAAAATGCTCGGCATTTGCCGCAGGTATGTCAAGGACATTCAATTGGCGGAAGATTTAGTGCAGGAGGCGTTTATGACCGCAATGGATAAGGTAAATACCTATTCAGGAAAAGGTTCGTTTGAAGGATGGTTACGAAGAATTGTTATTAATACGGCATTACAATACTTACGAAAAAATAAAAATATTGTTTTTACTAAACCGGATGTACTCGAATATCAAACACAAGCCCCAGAGGATAGCCAAGAATCAGAAGATGCACCTGAATCTGAGAGAAGTACTATTGAGAGCGGAAATTTTAGTCAGCAGGAACTATTGGAAACCATTGATGAATTGCCGGAACACCATAAAGCAGTATTTAACTTATACGTAATAGATGAATACACACATAAAGAAATCGGGAAAATGCTCAATATAAGTGCGGGAACATCTAAATCCCACTTAGCGAGAGCCCGTAAAAAAATACAACAAATGCTTTTCGAAAAAGCCCAAAAGAAAAAGGAAGATAAAAGCAGGAAAGGATTTTTCTGGTTTCTATTTTCGCCTAAACCGGATTATATTGACAAATTATATAAAGATGCGTTTAAATCCTTTGAGATACAACCGCAAAATTTAACGTCTCTTAAAGGCGGATCTCAGTTAGTGAATACACAGCAAAGTTTTTCAATACTTAAAGCATTTATAGGAAATAAACTCCTGCTTGTTTCTTCCATTGGTTTAGTAACTGTTGCCAGCGTATATTTTTTATATCCTAAAGATGCTCCGGTTCAAAAGGAAGATGTTATTGAAACTATAACTAAGAAAGTTGAAGAACAAATCAAAATAGAACCATCAGCGAATACAAATATTATTTCGACAGATCAGAAGGATACGCTACCAATAGAAAAAGACCCTATCACAACTCCTGCAAAGATTGCTAAATCCGTTAATAACAATAAAAAAACAAATGCAGTGGTAAAAAAACCGGTTGTTATTCACAAGCAGGTGATAAAACGCGACACTGTCATTAAGAGAGTCCCCGTAAGCAATAAATAAAAAAGATACTGCCACCATTCCGATAAACAGCATCATAGTAAGTGAAACCAATAAAAATATAAAACAATGAAAAAAATTATTTTTTTAGCCATTTTATCAGCAATCGCAAACATTGTATTTGCCCAGCAAAAGGCATCATCACTTA
>SCSP01000357.1 GCA_004297845.1 Bacteroidota bacterium
ATCTCCAGAAAACATAAATTATCCTACGCAAAAAGCCGAAGCGCTTTTAACAAGAATTATCAAAGCCTCTTCAAGAGAGGGCGATTTAGTAGCCGACTTCTTTTGCGGTTCAGGTACAACTTTAGCAGTTGCGGAAAAGCTTGGTCGTAAGTGGATTGGTACTGATTTAGGGCGTTTTGGAATTCATACAACTAGAAAGCGAATGATTGAAGTCCAAAGAGCACTCAAAAAAGAGGGTAAAAACTATCGCGCATTTGAGATATTGAATGTTGGTAAGTATGAACGGGAATACTATGTAAATCATGTAAGCAAAGATTTGAGGGAAGAAGAAAAAAGACAGGTTCGGGCAAGGAAAGAAAAAGAATACATCAATCTTATTTTGTCTGCTTACAAGGCGGAGCCGGTGGAGTCATTCAACACCTTTGTCGGGAAGAAAAGAGACAGATTAGTTGCTATCGGTTCGATTGATTTGCCTATCACCTCGGGACTCATTCAAGACATCGTGAAAGAGTGTAAGGAAAAGAAAATCACTAAGGCAGATGTCTTGGGATTTGATTATGAAATGGGACTGGATTTTGAGGATACAAAGAAACAAGGATTAGATATTCAATTCAAGAAAATCCCTCGTGAGGTGTTTGATAAAAAGGCGGTGGAGAAAGGACAGGTGAAGTTCTATGATGTTGCGTATCTTGAAGCAAAACCCCTTCTTCGCAAGGCTACGAAGGGCAAGCAATCTACAATAGCAGTTCAGTTACTGGACTTTAGCGTCTTCTACAATCAGGAAGATATAGGAGAAACAGAAGAAAGCCTGCGTCCGGGTGGAAGCAAGGTAGTGATTGAGAATGGACATATTATTAAAATCACCAAAGACAAAAAAACAGGACTTATCTCGCGCGAGCAACTAACCAAACAATGGACTGATTGGGTAGATTACTGGTCGGTGGATTTTGATTTCGAGAATAGAAAAGAAATAGTAAAAGTCGCCAATCCAGAAACGAAAGAGGAGAAAGAAGAATGGACTGGCGGGTATATCTTTGAGAACGAATGGCAATCATTCAGGACGAAGAAAGACAAGAAACTGGAGCTTACATCTTCTGAAAAAGAGGTATTCTCTGGTAAGTGCAAGATTGCGGTAAAGGTCGTGGATATTTTCGGGAATGACACCACGAAGGTCATTGGAGTTATTATATAAATATGTATTTACCGGAAGACATTGACGATATATTGCAACATGCGGAAAATGCCGTACTTGAGTTTAAGGAAGCACGGACTAATTTTAGCGATGGTGATAGATCGGATTATTGCGCCGCAATTGCGAATATGGGAGGCGGAAGATTATTGCTTGGGATTACAAACGATAAAAATATAGTTGGAACAACTGTCTATCAGGGAACAATAAACCAGATTCCACAAAGGGTTTATCAAGCGATCGGCATAACCGTTGCGGTAGAAGAAGTTCAACACTCACAAGGAAGGATTGTGATTTTTGACATTCCTCCTCGCCCTGTTGGACAACGATTGAGGAGCAACGGCGGTAAATACACTTACCCAATCCGAAGAGGTGAATCTCTCGGTGAGATGGATGATGTAATGACTAAAGAGATTCTCAACGAGGTACAGCCTGATTTTTCGGCAGGCATTGTGGAAGGTTTAACACTGGATGATCTTGACGAAGTGGCGGTTACAGATTTCAAAAATAAAAGAGCGGAAAAGGCAGGAAATATCGGACTAAAAACAGCATCAATACTACAAGTCTTGTCCGATGCAGAATTGACGCGAGACGGCAAATTAACGTTTGCGTGCTTGTTGTTATTGGGGAAGAAGGAGAAGATATCAGAATTTTTACCGCAGGCAGAAATTATCTACGAATGGCGAAATGATCCCGAACAGATCCATCATGACTTCCGTATGTCCTGGCGTTTGCCGTATTTTTTGGTATATAACGAAGTATGGAACACTATTAATGCTCGGAACATACGAATCCCATATCAAGAAGGTTTTCTTCAACAAGAGGTACTGGCATTTGATGAGAAAGCTTGTCGAGAAGCGGTAAATAATGCCGTCGCACACAGAGATTATTCGATTAGTGGACGTTCGACAATAATTCACGCGTCACCCAAATCGTTTATTGTAATTAGTCCAGGCGGTTTTCCGAATGAAATTACACCGGAAAATGTGCTAAACGCGCCTCCGCATTGGCGAAATAGGCTGATCGCTGAAGCTTTTGAGAGAACAATGCTAGTTGAACGATCCGGGCAGGGAATAGACAATATCTTCGAGACATCAATAAGACAGGGGAAGGGATTGCCAGATTTTGCAGGGACAAATGACGGTACTGTTCAAATCAACATACCCGCGAATGTCAAAGATGCTGAATTCGTCAAATTTTTAGAAAAAGTTGCTAACGAACAGCAGATAATTTTTTCGTTCGATGAAATTTATGAGTTGGAGAAATTAAGAGAGAAAAAGATATTGTCTGTTCTGAACCACAAGGAGAAATTCCTAAAATTAGGAATTATTGAAAAAGTCGGAAAGACGAGTGGAACAAAATATATTTTGTCGCATAGATATTATTCGTATCAAGAAAAGCCTGGTGTTTATACCCGAATCAAAGGATTTAGTCGTGAATCAAAGAAGGAATTAATCATGGAACACATTCGGCGTGAAGGAAAAGGGCGCAGAGATGATTTTATTGATGCATTTCCAGAGTTACAGCCAAACGATATATCGAACTTTCTTCAAGAGTTAAAAAGGGAGGGAAAAATAGAAAGAGAAGGTTCAGATAGAGCTGGGTACTGGAGATTAAAGTCAGATCAGAGTTAGTCGATGTTAGTTATATATGCTTAATAAAGTTCAAAAAGTGGCTAAAAATAAGGGTGTGAATAAGTTGTAAAATCAACTAGAATATGGCATTACACAAAGATTTTCCAAGAGATCCATACAAAATCTTAGAGCCGGGTGTCCGGTGGTTTCCTGCTGATGAGGATTTGAGAGAACAAGGGTATGAAAAACTACTCCCTCCCTTTGTTCCAGAGTTGAGGAAGGAAATCAAAAAGTGGAGAGAAAATAACTATGAGGGTGCGAGTGCTACAAGCAAAGCATTACTCAACTGGTGGTTCAAGACGGAGCATACAACTTTTGATTCTAAAGGGATTGCGGTTCCGTTTAGATACTATTTTGCTCAAAGAGAAGCGGTAGAGACAGTGATATGGCTTTATGATGTTGCAGGAGTTCTGGGCAAATACGACTTAATCAAATATGACAAACTGGGGCGAGTGAGTCCGAACATGTTTACGGAAGATTGGTTGCGATTTGTCGTAAAGATGGCAACGGGAAGCGGAAAGACAAAGGTAATGAGCTTGATTCTTGCTTGGGCGTATTTTCACAAGATGTATGAAAAGGATTCGGGGCTTGCTCGAAACTTTCTTCTCATCACTCCTAACATCATTGTGTTGGAGAGAATCAAAACCGATTTTGAGGGACTTAAGATTTTCTATGAAGATCCAATATTGCCTGACAACGGATATGAGGGACAAAATTGGCAGGACGATTTTCAAGTAACTCTCCACTTACAAGATGAGGTGAGGACTATTTCCACTACGGGGAATATATTTCTTACAAACATCCATCGGGTTTTTGAGGGTGATGTAAGAGAAGCGAATTTTGAGGATGAGGATACATCGGATTATTTCTTGGGGAATAAACCAGTGACAAAGACAAATGAATCACGGATAGATTTAGGTGAGATTGTTCGTGATGTGGATGAATTGATTGTAATAAACGATGAAGCTCATCACATACATGATGATAAGTTGGCGTGGTTTCGTTCGATTCAGGATATTCACAATAAACTTCTCCAGAAAGATAGAAAGTTAGCACTTCAGATT
>SCSP01000358.1 GCA_004297845.1 Bacteroidota bacterium
TACATAATAATTTCCGGGAAAGTAAAAATCTGCATGGGCAGTAATAAAAAGGAACAAATACTCCACATCGCGGTTGAAAATGATTACCTCGGTTATGAATGTCTGATGAAATATTCAAAATACTGTACGTCATCCGTTACTTTAACAGATACCCAAACAGCATTTATTCCAAAAGATATTTTTACCTACCTGATGCAAACAAAGCCAGAACTGGCAAATGCCTTTGCAGAATTGCTTAGTGCCAGTTTGATGAGAAAAGACAGAAAACTTGCTGATATATCTTATGAGCCTGTAAGAGGCCGGTTGGCTGGTGCATTGCTTGAATTGGAACTGAAATTCAAGGACAAAGAGAATAGTGATATTCTTCTTACAAGAGCCGAATTAGCGAGCTATATCGGAAGTGTACGGGAAACCACTACAAGATTATTGTCTGAATTCAGAGAAGATAAAATAATCGAAACTGATGGAGGCAGTATCAAGGTAATTAACCGTAATAAGCTTATTGCACTGAGTAATTTGTATAACTGATTTACTGTGACTTTTATCACAAATATGAATTAAAGAATTACACCTACCTTCACATCATCATCTAAAGGGATCCCAATGTCTATAACCATATTACTCATTGAAGATAACCTCTCATTGCTTGAGAATGCATCAGAAATTTTTGAATTGGAAGGCTATAAGGTGCTCACTGCAACGAATGGGCGTAAAGGCATCGAGTTATTAACCAAATATGTACCCGATGTGATCATTTGTGATGTTATGATGTCTGAAATTGATGGCCACGGTGTTTTAACTTATGTAAGGTCAAATCCGGAAATTGCTCATATTCCGTTTGTTTTTCTTTCTGCTCAATCTGAAAAAGCCGATATACAGAAGGGTATGCAAAATGGAGCAAATGCTTTTTTGACAAAGCCGTTTGAATCGGATGAATTATTGAAAATAATAAAGCAGCAATTAATGAAAATTGCTGCTTTATAACAAGAACTATTCGGCTTAATAGGCAAATACTTCTGTATCTATTTGAAGTTTATTCTCAATCTTATTAATGCCTGGAGCGAGCCATGCTGCATTTTCTGCATCTCTTTTCTCAGCATAGGAGCGTACCTTTCCTGTAAGTATCACTTTGCTGCCCACCACCTCAAGGTTTATTTTTTCAGAATCAACGGTAGCACTCCGATGAAATGCTGAATTGATTCTTTTTTTGATGTCGTTTGCCACCACCGAAGGTTTAATCCTGATGTTATTGATGATCCCAATAACGCCTGTAAGATCCTCCACCATACTGCGGGCAGCGCTTCTTTGAAATTCCCAATCTGCTTCTCCTTCCAGTGTCACCCAGCCGTCTTCCACTTTCACTTTAATTTTGTCTTCCCGCACCGCGCTGTGCCACTTTAATGCGTTCATTACAGCTTCAGCAATTTCCGTGTCATTTCTTTTTCCGCTTGAAGAAAGCTTTACTTGAATGTCTTCTGCAACCGCTTTCACACCCATAACACTTTTTGCAGCGTCTTCAGCTGCTACCTTTTTGCCATAGGTGTCAACAGTTCCTGATAGCGTTACGATTCCGTTTTTCACCGCCACGCCAATTTCACTGGCATTCAGTAATGGTTCCCAGCGGAGTTCTTCCATTACGTCTTTTTGAATTTCTGCATCTGTTTTCATAGTTTTTTATTTTAGGTTAATGATTAAATTTTATGCAAAGAAAATCTGTTGGAAAAGAAAACGAAATGATTAAAATCAAATGATGTAGTGATAAAAGTCACATCAATTTTTAAATGCTCAATGGTTCTCCCGATTCCTCCGCGACTATTCCAATTCTGGACTGTTTAAATTTAAACTACTTCTGAATAAATCATTTTCTGCGGATCAACTTTTGCGCCTGACGGATCAGTAAGCGTAAGATGCAAATGCGGGCCGGTACTCTTTCCAGTATTTCCTGACAACGCAATAACATCTCCCTGTTTCACTTTATCTCCCTTCTTAACAAGCGCTTTAGTAAGGTGTGAATAACCGGTTTTATAGCCATTATTGTGTTTAATTATCACCTGGTTGCCCCCAATTCCCCCTGTGGTTATCGCATCAACTATGCCCGGCATAGGGCTTTTGATTTGCGTGCCTATTGGAATAGCCAGATCAATTCCGTTGTGAAAGACATTTGCTGCTCCTGTTTTTGGGTCAGTTCTGAATCCAAATTTGCTTGTAATTTTACCCAACACCGGACGCAGCCAGTTTTGTGCTTTCTCAGCTGCTTCTTCCGCAACTTCCCTTATCCTTTTTCTATGCTTATGGACAAAAATACCAAGCGTTACTAATCCGGCTGTTATGCCAATTCCCCAATATATTTGCTTGCGAGAAATTTTCAT
>SCSP01000359.1 GCA_004297845.1 Bacteroidota bacterium
CCCGATAGCTATCGGGATTGATCCGGGCTACTTACTCGGAAGATTATGGAGGGGGCATTGAACTGTTCAGAAATCCCAATAACCAGTTCCGCATTACCGGAAGTTACCGAAGTCTCCGTATTTTAGATACAACCATTACCAGTGTAAAACCCGATAATACGCTAATCGGAAGAACAGAATACAATTTCTCTTTGTTAAATGGTTTTATTTCTTCCAATACATTTTACGAAGTTGGATCCGGGCTGGAAGTAAAGAAAGAATTTATTTTTCTGGAAGTAGCTCCAGGGCAAGGCACCCATATATATGCTTATGATTACAATGGAAATGGTGTCAAGGATTTGAATGAGTTTGAAATGGCTTTGCCCAATGAAGGCTATTATATAAAGGTATGGATACCTACCGATGATTACATAAGTACTTACAGCAACCAGTTCAGCGAGGCGTTGAGCGTAAAACCGGCCGCAAAATGGAGCGGCAAAAAAGGTTTCAAAAAAGTCATTTCACATTTCGCCAATCAAACTGCTTACCGCACCGATCGCAAAACAACGAACGGGGAGTTGGGTATTGCTTACAATCCCTTTTTATCAGACACAAAAGACAGCACGCTTGTCACACTGAATTCGTCTTTACGAAACACCGTTTATTTTAACCAGAACGATGCAATTTTCGGAATGGATTTTACCTGGCAGGACGTGCAGAACAAAACATTGCTTGTAAACGATACTGTTTTTCGCACTCATATTTCCCGCGAAACAAAAGCACGATGGAACCTGAGCAGGAAGTGGACTATGCAAGGGTCGTACAAAAACGGAACCAAACAGAACGATTCTAAATTTTTCACTTCCCGAAATTACCGTATTGTATATTTTGAAACTGAACCTAAAATAAGTTTTCAATCCAGCGCTTCGCTGCGGATCGTGGTATCGTACAAATATTCTGAAAAAAGAAATGCGCTCGTAATGACCCCTGCCCTACAACCCAAAGTAACCGCCCAGAATTTTGGAAGCGAATTTAAATACAACGCTCTCAACAAAGGCAGCCTCACAGCTAAGGCAAATATTATTTTGATCGCCTACAACGCTTTGGAAAATACGGCTCTTGCTTATGAAATGCTCGAGGGACTTAAAACCGGCAATAACTACACATGGAACGTGGGATACAGCCGCACCCTGGCCAGCAACATACAACTCACACTCAGTTATGATGGCAGGCAGTCTCCCGGGATAAAAACCATTCATACCGGAAATGCTCAGGTAAGGGCGTTCTTTTAAAAATTTCCCTGCCGTTGGCTGTTGGTTCCCCCTTTGAAGGGGGTGGCCGCCCCGGCCGGGGGATGTAAAACAAAAAAGCCCCGCTCTTTTCAGAACAGGGCTTTTTTGTTTTAGGATTGGCTACTCTTAGTCCTTCTTTGTACCCAGCATCACAAGTTCGCTCACTTGTATCTCGGTCACATAGCGCTTAACTCCGTCCTTATCCGTGTAGTTGCGGTTAAGCAATTTGCCTTCTATGGCCACTTCACTGCCTTTCTTCAGGTACTTGCCCACGATCTCGGCTGTTTTTCCCCATGCGGTCAGGTTATGCCATTGGGTATCGGTTACACGCTCACCTGCTTTGTTTTTGTAGGTTTCGTTGGTTGCGAGCGAGAACTTTGCAATTTTTGCTCCTCCGTTAAGTTCTTTCACTTCCGGATTTTGTCCGAGGTTTCCGATCAGCTGCACTTTGTTTTTTAATGTGTTCATTTTGTTTTGTTGTTTTACCCGCGTTGTCTTTTTATTTTTTAAACCCCGCGGGTTTGTTCATGTTTGTTTTTTGTTCTCATGGACCGGCTGGAGCTCTCAGCAAATCCGGGGCAAAGGAACGGTGGTTGGCAGGACTAAGTCGGTTATTAAATGTTTACTGTCGAATATAGTCGTTTGTAACCGCTTACAAACGGATAAATGATGTTTTTGAAGAGATTTTAACGAATCGGAGGATGATTGTTTGTATCAACTTTTCCAAAATTCCAACCTTCTATCACGAAAACAAGAGAAAATGTTTTTTGGAGACTGCCTCTAGTACGAGGATTAGTCATCGCAGTGATTATCTTAAGGGCATCTCTAAAAACTACCCTATACCCTCTCTTGAGGAGAGGGAAGGGTGATGCTGAAAAGAGGGTTTTTAGAGATGCCCTTAATACGCCCTCACGTTTTTTCCTTGCATGTAATTAATAAAAGAGCGGTTAGCAACCTTGTTGCCTCCGGGGGTTGGATAATCGCCTGTAAAGTACCAGTCGCCAGTGTGGTTAGGGCAGGAAGCGTGCAGGCCTTCGATGCTTTGGTAAATGATCTGTACTTCGGCTTTGGTGTTGGCGGGAATAAGAAGTCCTGTGATCTTTTCGGAGATTTCATGGGCGGTAAAAGGTTTGTAAATTTCTTTCACCACGTTACGGATTTCGGCAGTAGGCTTTTCGTTTTCAGCAATTGCTTTCTTTAATACTTCCTCCAGCAAACTTTCTTTGTATTTTGATTTCAAAAGTTCCACTACTGCACGGAATGCGATAAGATCGCCCATGCGGGCCATGTCAATTCCGTAACAATCCGGGAAACGAATTTGAGGAGCAGAAGAAACGATCACGATTTTTTTCGGACCCAGGCGGTCAAAAATGCGGATGATGCTGCGCTTGAGCGTGGTGCCGCGTACAATGGAATCATCGAGCACCACTAAATTATCAATGTCTCTGCGAATAATGCCATATGTGGTATCATACACGTGAGCCACCATGTCATCGCGGTTAGCATCAGAGGTAATAAAAGTTCTCAGTTTCGCGTCCTTGATGGCAATTTTTTCCTGACGCGCGCGGAACGAAACAATTTCATGTACCTTATCCATCACTTCTGCCAAAGGACGGGAAGAAGCATCTTTGGAGGCAAAAAGTTTCCGTATCTCCGTGGTTCTCCATCCGTCCAGGTAGCCGGAAATGCCCTGCATGAGTCCGATGAAAGCCACTTCGGCCGTGTTGGGGATGAAAGAGAATACGGTATTGTGCAGATCGCTGTCTACCGATTTTAACACGGCAGGACACAAAGCAAAACCCAGGCTCTTTCTTTCTTTATATATGTCCGCATCGTTCCCTCTGGAAAAATATATGCGTTCAAAGGAACAGGATTTTTTTTCTTTCGGCTCCAGCACTTCCTGTTCAGAAATTTTTCCATTCTTCTTAATGATGAGCGCATGGCCGGGTTTTATCTCTTTAATTTTTTCGATCGGAACATTGAAAGAGGTCTGAATGGCAGGACGCTCAGAAGCCACCACAGCGATTTCATCATCGCAGTAATAAAACGCAGGACGGATTCCATTTGGATCGCGAAGTACAAATGCATCTCCGTGGCCCAACAGACCAGCCATGGCATACCCTCCGTCAAATTTTTTGGAGGCATCCTTCAATATTTTAGGAACATCCATGTGTTCAATGATCTTCAATGTTATCTCCGCATTAGATAGTCCTTCTTTATGATACTTCTTAAAGAGCTGCTGATTTTCTTCGTCCAGAAAATGTCCGATCTTTTCCATGACCGTAACGGTGTCGGCCTTTTCCTTGGGATGCTGACCGAGCTCTACCAACTGGTCGAAAAGTTCTTCTGTATTGGTAAGATTAAAATTGCCAGCCACAACAAGATTCCGTGTCATCCAATTGTTCTGGCGAAGAAAGGGATGACAATATTCTATTCCGTTCTTTCCATACGTGCTGTAGCGCAGATGCCCCAGGAACAATTCCCCGGTGAAAGCCACATTGTTTTTCAGCCAGTCAGCATCGGTAAGCTTTTCAGGGGTTTTTTTCTCAAGGTCTGCAAAGCGGGAATTTATTTTCTGAAATATCTCTTCAAGCGCATTTTGCGAGACGGAGCGGTAACGGCTGATGTAACGCGTGCCGGGCTCAACATCAAATTTAATATTCACAACACCTGCACCGTCCTGTCCGCGGTTGCGCTGTTTTTTCATCAGCAAATAAAGTTTGTTTATTCCGTAGAGCGCTGTTCCGTATTTTTCGCGGTAATACGAAATTGGTTTGAGTAACCGGAGAAGGGCGATACCGCACTCGTGCTTGATGAAGTCGCTCATAGCGTGCCACAAAGATACTAAATCAATAGACAATTGACAGTAGGCAGTAGGCAATAAATACAGGAAAAATCAAACACCTTTGACTCTCTCTATTAATTTTGAGAATCCGTAGAAGCGTGTTTTACTCCATGGATTTCGTTTGATTTTAATGCCAAAAGGCTGGGAATCGTCTTTTTTGATGGCGTACGAAAAGGCAAAGTTCCTTCGGTCCGCATTGCATGTAAATTCCCCGGAAAAGGCAAAGCGCAGGTCATTAAAACGAAGTTCATCATCGCATGTCGTAAAACAGTAATAACCATTGGAAAAACGAATGAGCTTCTGCACCATCACGTTATGAATCAGCTCACCTGCCAGGGAATCATTCCGGGGGACGAAGGAGAACTCTATGTCACGGGTTTCATCCAGGTGGGAATAATATCCCATCCAATATCCGCTGGTATCCCTGGCAAACATGTTCCAGAGCACATTGTTAAATGGCGTTGGAGCGGTCATGAGTTCTGAATATTCTAACTTTTGCTTTTGCATTGAATCAGAAAATATTTTTTCGATGTATAACTTATTGCCTATTGCCAGCAATAGGAATATGGTACTTGACCATAATCCGAATTTCGCCCAAAACATCCTTTTAGACGAATTATTCTTCAGGATAAGCAAAGCCAAGAATCCGATCAGAAGCGGAAGTGTGTAGAGCGGTTCGATGATGAACAAGGAGGTGAACTGGGCCCTGTAATTGCTGAACGGCTCCAGCACCCCAGTTCCGTACATGGTGCAGGAATCAAGCAGGGGATGCGACAGGATGGTCGCCAGGAACAGCAGTGTCCACTCTTTCAGGGAGGCTGGTCTTTTCCAGTTGAACCGTGAGAATATCCATCCGAGCAGAAAGGGGAAGACTAAAGCAAAAAGATAAGAGTGCGTAATTCCCCGGTGAACGAAAAGCGCATCCACCGGATGATAGCAGGAGGTGAAAAAAACATCCGCATCCGGAAGATTAGCTCCCAGCGCCCCCCAGAGCATGGCTCTCTTGCCGATTTTTTTCCCGAGCATCGCTTCTCCGATCGCGGCACCAAGAACTATGTGTGAGAGCGAATCCATAAAATCAGAGGCATAAAGGTATAAAAGGTATAAGGGAAACGGGTGAGAAATATTTTCTTCCTTATCTGCCTTTATTTCCTTATACCCTATACCTTCGCATCATGCGTAATCAAATTTTACTTTTTCTTGGAATTACTTTTGCGGGACTTGCCATTTGGTATTTCAGTGCCATTTTTCTGTATATAATCATTGCCGGAATTTTATCGCTCATCGGGCAGCCCATTGATCGTTTTTACAGCAAGTTCAGACTTGGAAAATTCAGATTATCCCAAACACTGAGCGCTGCGCTGGCATTCCTGACCTTATTCTCTGTCTTTTTTCTTTTAGCAATATTTTTCATGCCGCTTATCACCGAAGAGGCGAAGATCCTATCGGATCTTGACAGAAACACCGCCATGGCCTCCCTTCAGCAGCCCATTCAGGAGATCGAAACGATCCTGAATAATTTTCATGTGGAATTTGAAAGCGGAAACATGGAGAGTTATATACAGGAAAAACTTGTTTCCGTTCTGACCATTACCAATCTTTCGCTTTTCTTTAACCAGGTGATCGGTGTGTTGGGAGATTTTTTTGTGGCATTCTTCGCGATCTCCTTCCTTACCTTTTTCTTTTTGCGGGATGAAAAGTTGATCGCAGACTCGCTGCTTTCCGTCATTCCGGAGAACTACGCGAAAAAAGTGAAAAATATTCTGGATAAATCCGAGCAGATGCTGAAACGGTATTTCATCGGGGTGCTTGTAGAAATTCTTTTGGTCATTACATTTTTAACTATCGGACTATCTATCGCAGGCATTGAACATGCTTTGCTGATCGCTCTTTTTGCAGGCATTGTGAATGTGATACCTTATGTGGGACCACTCATTGGGACCGGGTTTGCCTTGTTCGTAGGGCTTACCACCAATCCGGATATGGACATGATGGGTATTGTGATCAAAATATTTATTGTATTTCCGATCGTGAATCTTGCCGATGCTTTTTTGCTGCAGCCCCTCATCTACTCCAGTTCGGTGAAAGCACATCCCCTGGAAATTTTTCTGGTAATCCTTGCAGGAGCTACTTTAGGTGGAATAGGCGGAATGCTGCTGGCGGTGCCTTCCTACACTGTACTTCGTGTAGTTGTGAAAGAGTTTCACACTCACTTCCGGGAGAGGTAAAATGTCGAGAATAGCAGGGGAAGGAGATATGAGTTTTGACATACGCCCAAATTGTGTGGAAAGAATATGGATTCCGCTTTAGCACTTATTTTTACCTGAAAATTTGAATTCCAGGGTTTATGAATCGCATCCTTAAAACAAGTGTTGCCGAAGTAAAACTTCTGGCTCATGATTTTCTTAGAATCGAATATATCCCCGGCTCCCGCGTGGATTTGCCTCAGTTAGAGGAAGGATTGGAAGCGTACAGGCAGCTTGTAGGATACAATAGGTTTTATCTGCTCTCTGTCACAAATCAGGATGTTACGATTACACCAAGAGCGAGAAATTATTGGTCCACCAAAAAGCGTCATGCTGTAAAAATAGCTGAGGCATTTGTAATAAAAAATATGGGTCAAATGCTTATTGTCAATTTTATTATGCAATTTCAGCCTCCGGGGCACAAAGTGAAATTTTTTCAAAACGAGAAAAAAGCCGTTGAATGGATACACTCACTTCGCGGAAATAAGAACAAAAAATAAGCTCTGACGGTACCCGCCAGAGCTTATCCCAATTCCAAATAATAATTCTTGTTATTAATACCTGTAATACTCCGGTTTGAACGGTCCTTCTTTCTTCACGCCAATGTATTTTGCCTGTTCATCTGAAAGAGTGTCCAGCGCCACACCAATCTTTTTCAGGTGAAGGCGAGCCACTTTTTCGTCCAGAGTTTTTGGTAAGGTGTAAACTTTGTTTTCGTATTTAGAAGAGTTTGCCCAAAGTTCCAACTGAGCCAATGTCTGGTTCGTAAATGAGTTACTCATTACAAAAGAAGGATGTCCCATCGCGCAGCCCAGGTTCACTAAACGCCCTTCTGCCAGAACAATGATGTCTTTTCCATCAACCGTATATTTATCAACCTGAGGCTTGATTTCTTCTTTTGATTTACCGTGGTTTTTATTCAGCCAGGCCATGTCTATCTCGTTGTCAAAGTGGCCAATGTTGCAAACGATCGCGTTGTGCTTCATTGATTTGAAATGGCGGTCGGTAACGATGTTGTAGTTTCCAGTGCAGGTAACAATGATGTCTGCTTCTTTCACCGCATCGTCCATCTTTTTCACTTCATATCCTTCCATCGCGGCTTGGAGCGCGCAGATAGGGTCAATCTCAGTTACAATTACACGGACTTTTGAATCTTTGAGTGATTCCGCTGAACCTTTTCCAACATCCCCGAACCCCGCTACCACCGCAACTTTTCCGGCTAACATCAGGTCCGTTGCCCTGCGGATGGCATCGACCAAAGATTCACGACAGCCGTACTTATTGTCAAATTTTGATTTCGTAACCGAATCGTTCACGTTGATCGCAGGAATAGGCAGAGTTCCTTTCTGCATACGCTCGTATAAACGGTGAACTCCGGTAGTGGTTTCTTCGGAAAGTCCTTTTACTCCTTTGATCAGTTCAGGATATTTATCAAAGACCATATTGGTCAGGTCTCCTCCATCATCTAAGATCATGTTCAATGGTTTTCTGTCTGCTCCGAAAAATAAAGTTTGCTCGATGCACCAGTCAAATTCTTCTGCATTCATTCCTTTCCAAGCATACACCGAAATTCCGGCAGCAGCGATTGCAGCAGCAGCGTGATCTTGCGTAGAAAAAATATTGCAGGAAGACCAGGTAACTTCGGCTCCCAACTCTTTCAGTGTTTCGATCAGCACGGCAGTCTGAATGGTCATGTGCAGGCATCCTGCAATGCGCGCACCTTTCAGCGGTTGCTGTTTTCCGTACTCTTCACGGAGCGCCATGAGGCCCGGCATTTCCTGCTCGGCTAATTTAATTTCTTTTCTACCCCACTCTGCAAGGGCAATGTCTTTTACTTTATGTTGAATGTATTTTTCCACTTTGGTTTGTGTCGCCATGTTTATATTGTTTATGATTTTTTAGGTTCTTTGAAAAAGGACGCAAAGATAAGGAAAGTGAATGAGAGGGCAAAATGGTAAAATTTATCGGGTGTATCACAAAACTCACAACCATATGCCCCCTCTCCCTGAGGAGAGGGGCTGGGGGTGAGGCGATAAAAGTGAATTTTGTGATACACCCAATTTATCTCAAAAGGATAAACGTATCCCAAAGAAGGCCATTACAAGAACTGCAACTGCCTGTTGCAGATATCTCAATTTCAACTTTTGACAAACCTCCTGGATTAACATAATTAATTGGCCCACTATCAAAATTAGCTCCTGGAGCAACTGTTGAATAGCCGGGTGATGTCCAAACAACACTGCCATTAATCAACATTCTGATGTAACAGGACATTCCACTATTGGAAACATATGTTTCACCCGTGACTCTTGCCTGATTATTTGTTGCCGGCAAATCGGAAAAATTAACCCAATAATGAAAGGCAGGTTGAAAACCAATGTTGGGCGTTCCCATTGTATTGCTGGAATGAGTTAAAGAAACAGAAATTCCCGCTGGTCCAGTCGGGCCGGGAGGTCCACCGCTTGGCCCGGTGGGTCCCATACTGCCCGTTGGCCCTGTACTTCCCTGTATGCCCATTGCCCCAGTAGTCCCCGTTGGACCCGGAACGGTTGATGTTGGGCCAGTCGGACCAGTTGCCCCGACCGATCCAATCATACTACAAATAGAATTCCATTTTGCCGGAGCAGTCGTATAAAAGAAAAAACAATTTGAATCAGTATCAAAAACAAAGAGGGCATTGGCTGGATTATTTATGGCAAGACGTTGAGCGGCTGTCAATCTTGGAACAAGTACCCCTTTATCATTTGCCTTCAGGTCAAGAAGAGCGGATGAATCAGGAGTAAGAGTGCCGATGCCGACATTGTTATTCTGGGAAAAAGAAGTTAAAAATCCGGCAAGGCAAAATATCGCGGGCAAAATTATACCTGAGCGTTTCATGCTTTGTGTTACACTATTTTAAATATCCAAATAAAATTGCAGATAAATTAGTACCGATTCGTACTCTATCAGCTATCAGCTTTTAGTAACAGTATGCCGAAAAACTTCAATAACCACATCCCTGTACCAGGGTTGTTGAATTCTAACAACAGGGTGTTTAAAAGCCCTTAAAAATCAAGACATCTGAGCTTTCAGATGACTGAACTTTGCAAGAAAAGAAACGCTATGCAATTACTCAGTCATTTT
>SCSP01000040.1 GCA_004297845.1 Bacteroidota bacterium
CACTTTATTTCTTTCTGTTTTCGATATCACAGTATCACCGCTTTTACTCCTGAGAGTTACATTTAAGAACTTATCTTCTGCATTCCTTCTCACTTTCAGCGACACTTTATCTCCGGGACGGAAGCGCCCTATCTGTTCCTGGAGTTCCGGAACATTGTTCACCTCTATCTCTCCTATTTTTAATATTATGTCTCCTTCCTTCATTCCCGCTTCATCCGCTCCACCGCCTTGGGAAATGCCGCTGATATAAATCCCTTTTGTATCTCCGCTCAGTTTCTTTTCTTCCACTAACCTCGAATCCATGTCACGAATGCTTACGCCCAAGTAAGCCCTCTGTACCTTGCCGAACTCAAGCAGGTCATTCACCACCTTTTTAGCCAGGTTGACAGGTACTGCAAAAGAATAACCGGTGTATGATCCTGTATTTGATGCTATAGCCGAGTTAATGCCTATCAATTGCCCGTTAGTGTTCACAAGCGCCCCTCCGCTGTTTCCCGGATTTACGGCAGCATCTGTTTGAATGAACGACTCCACGGGATATATATCACGGGAAGGATCACCCTCAAGGATACCCATATTGCGACCCTTGGCACTTACAATCCCTGCAGTTACCGTAGAGGTAAGGTTAAACGGATTTCCAACTGCCAATACCCATTCACCCACTTTCACTTCATCCGAATTTCCATACAACAAGTATGGAAGATTGGACTCTTCAATTTTGAGAAGTGCGATATCAGTCGTAGGATCCTTTCCTATCACCTTGGCGGTATAGGTTCTTCTGTCATGCAAGGTAACCTGCACTTTGTCAACATCCTTTATAACGTGATTATTTGTAACGATGTATCCATCCCCCGAAATGATCACACCAGAACCTGAACCCATCTGGGGTTTTTGTGGTGGACCATCCCAATACTGGCCATGGAACGGGTCATAATAATAAAACTGACTTCTCTGAGGAGCAGACTCGGTCTTTACATGTACCACCGCGGGTAAAGATATCTCCGAAGCCTTTATAAAATCAACGGAGGATTCGGGGGTCATGCCTGAATACTTGGCGAACTGCACAGGGTAATGAGCCATCTGTATATTCGCATCTGGTTTTTCATTTTTAACCATAAAATGGTTCATAGTGAGCGCTATCGTTCCTCCGAGCAGCGCTATGATGAAGATGGAGGCTATGCGTTTCATAGGTTATATTTTTTAATTGTTAGGGTTCGGTTTAATGATTTCATAACGCAAATATTCTGCCAAAGTTTCAATACTGCAATAGGTTTAACATTTTTTAACACAGAAACAACCATCCATTCTTCCAACTCCCCTCACTTACTAACATATGTTAAAAACCCTTTAAAAAGCAGGGCTAATTGAATAATTTTGTGCACGATACGAATTCAGGCAGAAAAATTGAATTTGCATTTGTCAAAATGTCGGCTTCAAATAGGTCTTTATTGTTTTTGCTTGGATTGGTATTAGGATTACTTGCAGGTGCGGGGTTCTTTATTTTCAAGATGGATGATATTTTTAAAAACATAAATATCCTTAATTCATCAAGAGATACTTTGATAATTCAGCAGCAGGATTCTAATAACCCGAACGAAAAAAAAAGTAAAACGCAAATTAAAAAAAACAGAGATACCTCTCAGAGAACCATGAGCTCCGCTGAACTGTTGGCAAAAAAATATTCCAGGGAAGTACCTGTACGGAAAGTGATGGCGGAAGCGGATTCGCTTTTGAGAGATACTTCGTTTGGTGCGCAGCAAATCAATGTTGATGATTTCGTAGTTCGAAAGGACGAAATGCTCGGCTCCCGGAATTTTGAAGTAACCAATCTGCAACAGACCGAAGTTGTGAATCCATCGGATTCCCTGTTGGAAAAAATAAGCGGCATAAAAGACGGAAAGAAAAATGTAATTGCATCCTTCAAAGTGGAATTCTGGCAGTCACCCATCAACTACAAAGGCTACAAGATGACAAAGAACAAGATCGTTCTCTTCGGTATTTCCGCTGAAGAAAATCTGAAATTTTTTCATTCCGATGATGCCTTATTCATGAAGCAAAACCAAAATTATTTCAAGCTGTATTTCACGGATGAATTCAAACAATTTGAAAAAATAAAAGCGCCTCTTAATCTCCCCGAAGGGGAAAAATGAGGGCGTACAAATCCTTCCCTTTGGGCAACCGGAGATTGGAAGCGAAGTTCGTTTAGGATGGTATGAACTTGACATTTTCCAAATATCACGGCACAGGCAATGATTTCATTATCATCGATAACCGCAAACTGAATGTAAAGTTGAACACGAAACAGATCGCACACATATGCCATAGAAAATTCGGGATTGGGGCAGACGGGTTGATGCTTTTACAGAATAAAAAAGGCTACGATTTCGAAATGGTTTATTACAATGCTGATGGCAATGAAAGTTCCTTTTGCGGAAACGGGAGCCGCTGTATCGTATCGTTTGCAAAGAAATTGGGAATTATCAAAAAAACAGAAACGAAATTTATTACAACAGATGGAATTCATACAGCAAAACTACCCCCCCGTCCCCCGAAGGGGAGAGTAATGCACGTGTGTATTAAAATGAAAGATGTAAAAAACATAGAGATGGCTCCAGACCATTATTTACTGGATACGGGGTCACCTCATTATGTAAAATTTACAAACGGAGTGAAAAGCGCGGACATAGTGGCTGAAGGAAGAAATATCCGGTACAGCGACCAGTTCAAAAAAGAAGGAGTGAATGTGAATTTAGCCGAAAAAAATGGCAAAGGAATCTATGTACGCACCTACGAACGCGGGGTTGAGGACGAAACGTTGTCCTGCGGAACAGGCGTAACTGCTTCTGCTTTAGCCTCTTCCCTGAAGGGAATTTCTACCGGGAAAAGCCACTGTAAGATATTAACACCGGGCGGTGAATTAACCGTGCGTTTTCATAGGAAAAAAGGCAACTCCTTCAGCGATATTTGGCTGGAAGGACCAGCAACATTTGTTTTTAAAGGAGAAGTAACAATATGAACAGGGTACAGATAACGGATCTATGCAGATTTACAGATGAACAAATATTTGCAAATCTGGTATCCATCTGTAATTCCGAAAATCTGTAGCAATCTGTTATCCGTGCAATAAAAATGAACTTACAAAACAAAGAGGAACTTTTCGATAACATCGCAAAGAACTTTGACTACCTCATTCCCCGCGATGTGGAGACTATCTTTTTGCTGCTCAATCTGCAATCGAAGATTGAGAACAAGGAGATCGATGATATTTTCTCGCAAAAGGATTTTGAAGATGCAGTGGATGAAGTTGGCTTGATGTTAAAGCGCGAACGAGGAATTCAGAAGGAAAATATTTCTAAACGTCTCAGCCAGCATTTTTATACGACCCTTAAACTGAGTGAAGAATACCGCTACGAACTTACTGTATTTGCAAAAGATTTCACAAAACTGCTTTTAAATGAAGTTTCTCCCAACTATGAAAATCTTGAACTCGTCCACACCTTCAGGCGCACGCTTCCCGTTCAGGATGACGATGTGACAAGCATTGACAAATTGAATTATTGGTTCGCGCACCATTACAGCTCTTCCAAAAAATTTATTCACGCACATACGGATAATCTGCAAAGGTTTGTAGATAAAAAAGTTTCTGAGTTGCGGGTATTGCTTAAACCGAATGTGGATAATCCCAAAGAGATGATCACACAGTTCCTCATTATATTTGAGCAACTCGGAAAACAAACTGAAGGAATCACCCATGCGCTCAACTTCAAGCAGGAAATTATTGACAAACTGAAATATTCCGAGGCCACTTTCAAAGACAAGCGTGAGGATTGGGAACAGTACGATAGAATTTACAATGAGGTTATCACTTTCTTCGAGAATATCGACAGCCGTGTTTTATCCATCAACGATAAAATTCAGCAGGCGCGTACGCGGTTGAAATCTCTCTATGATAATCTGCGATACAAGCAACAATATAAATTACGGATTGAAAAATTTCTGTTGCTTCTTTTAAAAGGAAGCAAAACGGTTGACATTCTGAACAAACAGGATAAAAAAATTGTTCTTCCGTCAAGCGTTGTAAAAAAAGAAATTGTTTATCACCGCGATAAATTTTACTTCCCTCCTATCATTGACTTTGCCGAGTATCACAAAATGGAATCTCCTTTTTATCAGGAAGATGAAGAGTTTAAGAGATTATCGGAAGAAGACAAGATCAAACAACTGGCCCGCCAGGAGAACACCATTAAATGGATGGATAACATCCGCGGAGAAATTGAACAAGGCAGACAAGTTGTGTTTGAGCAATGGATGGATAAAATTGTAAGAATTGAAGATAACCTCGAAGTGCCGATTGATGTTTGCTTTGGAATTATTGATGAATACAAGAACAGAGACGATGTTCAGTTAGATATTGACAAAACGCTTATCATGCCTTTGAGTTCGAATGTGGCATTATGGAAATTAAAAATAACACCAAAAGAATCTTAGTGCCTTCGCGTCTTTGCGGTAAAATTTTCACCGCTAAGTCGCTAAGACGCAAAGAAAACCAAAAACACAAAAATTAGTTTTATCTATATGGAAACAATCCCACAGACAGACAATTACGAATACAATTACAACTACGAATTCCTGAATACGGAGCGGGCGCGGAAACATTTTGCCGATACCGATTTCGCCCTTAGAAGCGGAAAGCACATTCAGAATTTCGGAAATGATTTCAAGCTGTGGGATTTCGTGAATGATTATTTTGAGAAAGGGCTATCGCGCTACTATCTTGAATTGCTAGGGATGGTTCTGAAAAAGGAATTCAACGACCGTGAGGCATATTTTTTTTTAGATTTCCCGGAAGAAGGAAATAAAGGCAAGTTCGGCTATGACAGAACCTACGCGCTGGATGACCGCCTTGTCATTTTTGCAATTCTTCTGCTGAACCTTTACAAAGAAAAATTCTTTGAGAACAAGGAAGTGAAATGGGATGAACTGCTTTACATCACGGAAGAAGGCGAGAACAAAGACCTCTGGCAGAAACTTTTGTTCGGAGAGAACAAGAGAAATTTTACTCCACAGGAAAAAGAAGAAGTACGAAGAAAAATTGAGCGCACCCTGCAAACCTGCGAGCGCATGGGCTGGATACGCTGGATCAGCTATGAAGAATTGCATTTTGAGATCATGCCAAGCATTGACCGCATAGCAAAACTTTATCAGACAGAAATAAATAATGTGGAACTGTTAACAGAATACTTAGACAATAACTTACCATCGTAATTCGTATATAAAATTATGGCAACAACATTCCCAAGAATTTACTCCCTCGGCACCGTGGGTGTGAGGCAACATTACAACTCCGAATATCTTTTTCACGCGGTGAGGACGGATTTCACAGGCGGAAATGGTCTCGGAAAATCCATCATCGGTGACTTGATGCAACTCATCATCATTCCGAGGCGCGATATGTGGAAGCCAGGCACCGAGGGAATCGGCAAGGATGAAAGGCGCGTGGAAGGAATTCCGCTCAACAAAGAATATATTCAGTACGCGTACGCATTCCTGAACATTGAACGCAAGCAGGGGCAGTTCCTCACGATTGGCGTTTACATTTCAAAAACTCCGCGCATACCTGTGCGCCCGTTCATCATACAGGCAGGAAATGATTTTGAAAGCGGAAGTTTAACTCCGTTCAGCCGTCCGCTTCATCCAGAAGATTTTTTGGCGGAGAACAAAACCATTTTCGATTTACGTGAGATGCACAAGCATTTGAAAGAGAAGCACGGCTTGTTCATGAAAGATTTCTTCCAGACGGAAGGAATCATGAAGTATTACGATTTGCTCTATAAGAACAATATTCTGCCTGTAAATCTTACCAAGCCCGATAATCTCAAAACATACTCGAAAGTTATTCAGTCATTTGCACGGGCGAAATCATTAGACATCACCAATTCAAAGAGTTTGCAGAACTTTTTATTTGAAGATAACGATGAGATAAAACGGGTTTTTGAAGAACAGAAAGAGCAGTTATCCGGTTTGATAAAACAGTATCGCGATAACTTTTTTCACACACAAGAACTTCAACTGAAGCAGAAAAAATTACTGGCGCTTTTGGAAACCAGCCGTAAAAGCACACAGGCAAAAGAAGAGTTTCTAAAATCAAGCGCTTCGTTCTCTTACCAGCGTTACAACGATGCGCTGAGCAGGCACGAGAACAACAAAAAACACATTGACACTTCGGCAACCAACCTGATGCGCCAGAAAAATGAGTTGGAGAAAGTCACGGAAGAACTTTACAATCATTACACGAACCTGCAGAAGGTTTGTTTATTGATGCGTGAGAAATACGAAACACTTCTGAAGGATTTCAGCGATGACACCATTCTTGCCCGCAAACAGCAGGCGGATGTACTTCGCGATAAAATTAATTTGCTTTCTGCGCTCGCTCCTATTGTTGAGCAGTACAAAACCATTGAGAAAATTGAAAGCAAACTGAAAGAACAGGAATCATTCAGAGAGAAGAAGAACAGTCTGAATAAAATCCTCTCCCTCTACTCTCTTTCTGATTTTGAAAGTTCAGAATGGGCGAAACTGGATTACCTTACTGCTTCCAAACATTACAGCGAAAAGCTGAGCGAACTTCCTCAGCAGATTGAGGAACTGGAAACACTTGTTGGACTTTTTGAAGGAACCCGCGATGACTCTTTCTTCCACTGGGCGATTCAAAACAACAAACCGTTGACGAAAGAACAGGAAACCGTACTCATGCACTTGAAAGAACTTCCTACCAGCAAACCTTCGGAAGTTGAAACAGGAACGCGCTACATCGCGGATCCTTCTGCGCTTTTGAGTTCATTTGAGAAAGATGAAAACGGATTATGGATTGCGTTCGGTGAAGTGAGGGAATTTGTTCCGCTCATTAAGAAACAGCGTTTCACCAATACGAAGAATCTCAAAACCGTTCTTGAGAAAGATACCAAAGCCATCAAAGCCGAACTGGAAGAAACACACAAGGAACTTACTGTCATCCAGCGTTTGTCGGATGAATTGGTGGAAATTGGTTTCAACCAGGAACTTTCTGATATATATAGGAAGAGAAAATCCATAGAGAATTATATAGTTGATAATTCTTTGAACGAAGAAAAGATTTCTCTCATCAAAGAAAACTGGGAGGACATTCAGAAATTAGAAGCGCTTCAAACAGAATTCGGAACTATTGACACGGAAGCCATTGAACTTGCGAAAAAACAAAGCGACATCCGCAACAAAATGAATTCAGCAAAACAGGCGTTTGACACTTGCGAATATGAATTCACCAAGTTGAGATTAGAAAGCAGTATGGATTTAGAAGTTACTGCCGAAGACCATTCGGCAAAAGAAATCGAATTGCTGGATGAAAATAAAATTACTTACGAAGCGCGAATCAGAACGCTGAACGAACAGAAGACATGGTCGGAGAAATATATTATCGCTTCCGAGGGAGAACTGCGCGGATACCGAAGCAGCGAACCGCTCTTCAAACAGCAGATGGAAGAAGCGCTCACCGTCTTTAACGAGAAAAAAATGTTGCTCGAAGGCGCAACCGGAATCATCTTTGAACCCACGCTCATCACAGGCGAACTCAACGAAAATATTATTGAGCGTTTGCAGAAAAAGAGTGAGGACTTCATTGAAGCGTATCACGAAGAATTCACTCGTGTGATGGAATCGTTTGAGGAAACAAAGGGAAATAAAAGTCCTGAACTGGTGATAGACAAATATAATTTCCGTACGCTGGTGAATATCCTCTGCGGAAAATTAGGATTGGAAGGACTCGGACCCGAACTGGAACGCCTCAACGAAGAACTGAAAAAATTCGGAGACCTGCAATTGACCATCATTCTTGATGTGTTCAAGAAAGTGGAACTGCAATACAACGCTTTCCGCAAACTTATTACCGAACTGAATTTCTTCTTCAAAGAAAACAGAATCAGCGGTGTGTATAATTTCCAGGTGGACTTTAACGAACGCAGAGATATTACCATTGACTGGATTCGCAGAATGCGCGAGCACGCCAAGCACCAGCGCCTCGCTTCAAAACTTTTCATCACATCAGAATCAGAAAGTTCGCCCGAAACTTTAATTCTGAACATCGCAAAAACACTCAGCGATGTAGGCGACAAAATGGAAATGCATGATCTGCTCGACCCGAAATTTTATTTCGACCTGCGCGTAGGATTATTTGACGAACTGGGCGCGCGTTATCCCGGTTCGGGCGGTGAGGCATACACTGCCCTCGCGCTTCTCTGCATAGGAAGAATGTCCGTCATTCAGCGCGACAAAAACCGCCAGGGCGTGCGCTTCATCCTCCTCGAAGAGTTATCGAACATTGACGATACCAACTTCGGGCTCTTCCCCGAGATCGCGAAAATGTTCGGCTACCAGCTGATGACGATGACACCAAAACCATTCGGCTCGTACAGCGAAAGCGAGTGGTACCTGCATATGCTCATCCGCGGAAAAGACAAGAATATCAATTACCAGCCGATGAGTTTCTTCCGCACAAAAATGAACAAGCAACGGCTGGAAGAATATATGGCAGACGGAAAAATTGAAGCGAAAGAACCGCTCATTGTTTCTGCTTCTACGGATGAAGATGTTGTTGTTACGAAGATTGATACTACAACTGTTTCGGTGAAAGAAACTGAAACTGTTGTAGGGGCTGTCATCCCGAGCGAAGCCGAGGGATCTATTTCTTCTGAAGCAGTAAACGACACCATCAGTGACGCTGAAACAATCATTGAAGCGGAGATGGCTTCTGAAACATCAACAGAAATTGAAGTGAAAGAAGATGTTCC
>SCSP01000360.1 GCA_004297845.1 Bacteroidota bacterium
ATCCAACAAGTCCCTTATGGGCCGGTACGGCAGTAAATGACGCAAGCGGAGGGACAGTGGCATGGGGGTTTCCTAATTTAGCAGCCGGATCCAATGCTGCTGATTATGCTGTTACAGGATCTATAAGCGGTGGGGCAATTTCTAATTATTTGGTGGCAAGCAATTTTGGCTTTGCCATTCCTGCGGGGATGACGATCACCGGTGTTGAAGCCAATGTGGAATGGAAGGCGAGTAGTGTTGACCCGACAGATAATAAGATATATCTTGTGAAAGGAGGAACTATTCAGACCGGAACCAAAAATCCACCAACACTTCCATCGGCATAGCTCAAACCACAAGAACTTACGGCAGCGCTACGGATACATGGGGCGCAGCCTTAACCGAAACGGATGTTGAAGACCCCGGGTTCGGCATTGCTATTGCGGTGACAAAGGCAGGAGGAGGAGGAAAAACCGTTTCAGTTGCCAGGATCAGCATCACGGTTTACTATTCTTCTGGGACTAAACTAACCGATGCCGGGGCCGCATACATCTTCGAGCGCGTTGCGGGTGTATGGACGCAGACGCAAAAAATTGTCGCTTCCGACAGGGCTGCATCGGATAATTTCGGTTATTCCGTCAGTATTTCCGGGAATTATGCGGTAGTGTCCGCCAACATGGAGGATGAAGACGCGGCAGGAGGAAATACCGCAAATGCCGCTGGTTCCGCATACATCTTCGAGCGCGTTGCGGGTGTATGGACGCAGGCGCAAAAACTTGTCGCTTCCGACAGGGCTGCATCGGATAATTTCGGAAGATCTGTCAGCATATCCGGGGATTATGCCATCGTTGGAGCGGAACTGGAAGATGAAGATGCGGCAGGAAGCAATACCATACTCAGTTCCGGGTCCGCGTACATTTTTGAACGCGTTGCGGGTGTATGGACGCAGGCGCAGAAAATTGTCGCTTCCGACAGGGCAACAATAGACTTTTTTGGCGTTTCCGTCAGCATTTCCGGAAATTTTGCGATAGCGGGGGCGTTCCGGGACGATGAAGACGCGTCCGGAGGAAATACCAAGGATGCAGCCGGATCTTCTTACATCTTTGAGCGCGTTGCAGGTGTATGGACGCAGGTGCAAAAAATTGACGCTTTCGACAGGGATTTTAGTGATGAGTTTGGCTTTTCTGTCGGTATTTCCCCTCCTTATGCCATAGTGGGAGCCTGGCTGCAGGATTATGACGCATCAGGAGGCGCCAGTATCTCCAATGGCGGGGCGGCTTATGTTTTTGGAGACGTAGTAACGCCTGTTGAACTCCTTTACTTCAATGCTATTCCCGAAAACAACAGTTTGATAAAATGCGAATGGAGCACCGCTACTGAAATCAACAACGATTATTTTGCCGTGGAGCGCAGCATGGAAGAGGCTGGAAGCAGCGGCATCTTGCAGTTTGAACAAATCGGAATGGTACAAGGCTCCGGAAACAGTAACGTGACAAAAAATTATGTTTTCTATGATGAACATCCTTACAAAGGGCTTTCCTATTACCGTCTGCGTCAGGTGGATTATAATGGTCAGTATGAGTATTCGCCCGTCCGCATGGTTTATATAGGGGCGTTTGAAATCATCAGCATATATCCCAACCCGGGCAGCGAGTATATTCACTATGCAATAGGCAGCGAAACGGGAGGAGAGATCGCCTTGAAATTATATGACGTGATGGGCAGGGAAATATTAAATAAAACAGAAATGACAGAAGCGGGAATTACTCAAAAGAAGCTAAACACATCCGCGCTCAGCAGCGGAACTTATGTATTGAAAATAATAAACGGCAAAAAAGAAAAAGCACAAAAACAATTCGCAATAAAATAAAAAAAATAATCGAATTTTATCCTGTTGCCATCACATGAAAAATAATTTCTTCCTCCGCGAATTCCTGTTCTGTGTTGCGTTAATATGTGTTTCTTTCAGAGGATATGGCAATGCGTTGAAGAATGAAAAATCCCCGGCTGCCGTTCAATTTAAAGAGAACAAAAACCAATGGAACGAACAGGTTCTGTTCAAAGCCGATATAAAAGGAGGAACCGTATTCTTAGAAAAATTAAAACTTGTTTATGCGCTTCGCAGTCTGGAAGACATGGATAATATTCATGCGAAAAGCCATGGCAGCAGCTATAATAAAAAACCCCTGCCCTCCTCCGGGGACACGCGAAAGCCGGATCCGGTGCGGTGCCATGCGCTGTATGTGCGTTTTTTAGACGCCAATCGGAATGTAACAGTTAAATCCATCAACAAACTCCCGGCATATTACAATTACTTTATAGGAAACGACCCCTCAAAATGGACATCGGAAGTCAGCGCCTTCGAAGAAGTGCAATACAAAGGCATTTACCAAAACATTGACATGAATGTTTATGGCCATGAACACAGCCTTAAGTACGATTTCGTAATAAACGCGGGGGGCAGCCCTTCGCTGATTAATTTATTGTATGAAGGCCAGGACAGTATTTATTTATCAAACGGAAATCTTGTGATTGCCACTTCGGTGGGAAATATGGTTGAACAAAAACCATACGCGTATCAAACCGCTTCAACAGGAGGTCCCAAACCGGTAAAGTGTGAATTTGCGTTAGCGGGTAACAAGGTGTCATTTTCTTTTCCGGATGGATACGACACCCATCTCCCTTTAATCATTGATCCCGTAGTGGTGGCATCCACCTACTCCGGTTCATCATCCGAAACATTCGGGCATTGCGCCACCTATGACAATAACGGAAACATATACACGGCCGGTGAATGTTTTGACAACGGGTACCCTGTTACTCCTGGCGCTTATCAGGTCTTTTTTGGAGGCGGCAATGTGGATATTGCCATCAGCAAACTGGATCCTGCGGGGTCCGCGCTTATTTACGCGACCTACATGGGAGGGATAGAAGATGATTATCCCCATAGTTTATTTGTAAACGGCAGCGGGGAGTTATATGTTTTGGGGAGTTCCGAAGGAGGATACCCCGTAACTCCGGGCTGCTACGATAATTCTTTTAACGGAATGACCGATATTGTGATTTCCAAATTAAACGCGTCCGGCACCGCTTTGATTGGGTCCACATACATGGGAGGCAGCGATGAGGACGGAATAAATATGGGTACGACCGATTACAATTATGGCGATATCTACCGGGGAGAAATTATTGCGGATGCCGCGGACAATCCCTATATAGCCATCAGCACCATGTCGGCTGATTTTCCCGTAACCGCGGGCGCATACAGCCAGATACTTAATGGCACCCAGGATGCCTGTGTTTTTAAGATGAGTTCCACCTTAACCGCGCTCACATGGAGCACTTTTTTAGGCGGATCAGATTATAATGCCGGCTTTGGTTTGAGATTGGATGCCAATAACGATGTGTATGTGACAGGCGCGACCACAAGCAATGATTTTCCATCCACAGCAGGAGCCTATCAGCCAACCTATCAGGGTGGCGCTGCCGATGGGTTTATAGCTCATCTGACAAACAATGGATCTTCCCTGAATCAGTCCTCTTTCTATGGAACCTCCGCTTTTGACATGATATACTTTATTGATTTGGACCAGGGCAATAATATATACGTTTATGGAATAACAGATGGCGCCATGACTCCCACGGCAGGCGTATATGCCAATCCCGGCAGCGGACAATTCATTTCCAAACTAACTCCTTCTCTTAACGCTATCGTCTATGCTACTGTTTTGGGAAACGGAACGCCTAATACCTTG
>SCSP01000361.1 GCA_004297845.1 Bacteroidota bacterium
CCCAGATTTTTCAACGTGTGAATTGACTGAATTGTGCCTGTAAAATATTTATTCGCCCAACCGTCTTTTCCTTCCTTTTTCGCGGAGCCACCACCGTATTCAAATTCGATCACCTTGGGTAGCAGTGTTTGGTGTAGTGAGGTGAATTGCAAAATGATGGGTTCTTCCGATCCTTCAGTGTCTATTTTGAAATATGATATTTCTTTTATATTCTGCTGAGTTATAAGCGTTTGAAGAGTGAAGGAAGATACGATTTTCTTTTGACTTTTATCCGTAATGCCCCACCAATCTTTATTAACGGATGACACATCGGTACATTCGGTGTCATTGTAGACGCCACTATATATTTCTACTGTACCATTCTTATCCAGTAAGCAACCCTCCACTAATGTTATTTTAGGATTCCCAATAAAGGACTTTACGGCTTGAGAAGGTAATGGTTCTATTGCAATAGTCGAATAGCCAAGTTTGGCAAAAAGTTCACAATAAAAATTAAAAGTTCCAACACCCACGTCAAAGTTTGTTCCCCTTTTATCAGCATCATAGGCTTTTAATAGTTTGGGTATGATTGCGAGCAACTCCTTTTCTACATTCATCCTTTCAATTATTTATTGACCTTAGGTAAACAGCCGTTATGCCCCAATGCAACTTAATATCGGTTTAATGGTATGGTTAAGATCGTAATATTTTTCAAAAGTTCTTTTTGAGGCGATGGAATAATCTCCATAGTTGGCCATGATTCTATTAATGGCACTCAGAAGATCACCCGGCTTCTTCAAATTCACTGTAACACCACAGGCTTGCCGTTCAACAAAATCTCCGAATTCCTCTAAGCCATAAACGATAACTGGAATGGCCTGACTCGCCAATTCCACGTACTGTCCGGTTGCCATGGAATAAAAATGGTTGTTAATATTTTTGGTGTTATGGCCAATAAACCCAATATCTATCGTGCTGATAAATTGACGCATTTCATTAAAGGAATCCGATAGTCCAAGTGTCACAGGTTTATTTTTTACTGTGGTTATTATTTCATGAATTTCTGGAGTAATATTTCCTTTGAGGTAGAGTTTAATATTCTCCGGACAATGTTGATATTCTTGTATTAACTCCAAACTTGCTCTTATCGGAGTAATTGAGCCAAATTGTGAAAGTACAATTGTATCGGCATTTTCTCTGATTTTCCTTGTATTTGCCACTTGCTCATTTCGACCAATGGAGACAGGAAGATAGGTTTTTGGGATATTATGTGTGTTAAACTGGTTATCAAAGACGGCAGCTCTATTATAATCCTGTATGAATATTCTATCAAATGCCTGAAGTCCTTTTTGGGACTTAATTAACAGGCGCTTGATTAAATTTCCTTGCTGATACCATGGATGGTCTTGTGAGATTATTTCGGTAGACCAAAAATATTTTTTCATTTTTTCACTGTGCAGATCAGGCAGAAGGGTAATATTGAACAGGTCCTGTACGATAATTCCATCAAAAGAGCCCTCTCGAAGAATTTTTTCTATTTTATACTTCTCTTCCCTAATTTGCTGATTCAGTTTATAATTTTCAACCAGCAATCCGAATAATAAATAGAGGTTATAGATTATTTTTTTTACTGCAAGTAGAGAGTAGAGGAGTTTTAATCTCTTTACACAAAATACAAGGTCCGTCTTGACGAGGGAATATCGAAGCGAAAGGGTGTGTAGTTTGGAACCACTGGCAAGGGTTGGGTAATAGTATGTTAGATTGAAATTTGCTTTCAGATGATTGGTAACCTCGTAAAAATGCGGATACATCTTTTCGGAGAAATCCTGTATGCCGATATGTAGTATATTTTTTTTCATTATCGGTCTCAATCCACATGGTGGAAAGGTTTATCGGCAATATACTTAAATCGGTCCTCCCAGCCCATTTTAAAATTTGCTACTTGGTAGTAATTGTCTCTGAAATCGAGCGGGGTAATGGCTTCCGTAAATGCATTTTTAAATTCTGCAGGATCAATAAAAAATGCATTGACACCATTCTCTTCTACCGTTACAAACTTATATCCATGTTTTAGGAAAAACTTTCTCCAGGCGGATATTGAAACACCGTGATAGAAATGTGCGTTGGGATTCTTGTGGTCGTGACTAAGCTGAAATCCCGGATCATACTTAATCGTGATATTTTTATGGGGACCATAAACCGCGTTGTATTCAACTACAAAAATTTTAGGTCTTATTCCGATTTTGAAAAGTTTTTCGGCAATGTAAAAGTCATTTCCATCTATATCAAGGGAGAATACATCCGGATTATGCACAAGTGCCATCTCCTTAATTCCATTAATGTTTTCAGAATCTATAAAAAGTTGAACAAATTCAACATTTCCACTCAGATATGGGGATATTAGTTTTTTTCCATGAAGAATCGAGCTACTTCCATCTATCATAATTCCAGAATATTTTCTGGCTATTGCAAGCCAGGCTGTATTATTACTGATGCCATTTCCTGCTCCAATTTCAATAAAGTAATAGTCGGGCTTTATTAAATTTCTGGTTAAGTAGTCAATTATGCCATCCTCATTCGATTGACTAAATCCACAAAATCCCCAGGAAATTGGGTCGCTCGGATTGATAATTCTGGTTGCTGCCGTTGCTGCCGCGCGCGTCAGGGATAAATTAACTATGGAATCGGCAGCATTTAAGAATGTGTTTAATCTATGAATTGTACTTGTAAACACTCGTAAAAACTTTATTGTCCTTGTAATCATCTGTTGGATATTGTCAAACTTATTACTTTGTTGTTTATTCAAAAACAGTATTCCTGTTGGTGATATTATCAATAATTGGACGCTGGATGTTGATCAGTTGAGCTCACAAAAGGCAGATATTAGTTACCTGGGTAGTATCAAATAATTCTGGCCGTCAATTACTTTTGCGAATTTGTAATGTATTTGATTTACAAAATCTACATAGTCCTGGAAGTTATGAGGCATTTGGTTTTCAAATGTGTATTCATATTCGAACAATATCGGCATTTTATTTTTCGTAATTGTGTTTACCGCACCTTGCATCGCATACAGATCACCACCTTGAATATCTATTTTCATGAAGCTTATAGGTTCTTGTATATTCAAACTATCAATGGTTACCGTTGGAACCTGCATGCCTTGGTTATTTTTATAATCGATGCCAAATGAACCATAAGTGCTGTATTTATTTAGATCAGGGGCTGGGAAATAGAGATATTCTTTAGGAATATTGTGAACGGCTCCAAAGATTGGAGTAATATTCTTCTTATTATTTGCTTCAATATTTTTGGTCAGAATTTGGAATACAAAATCATTGGCGTCAAATGCGTAAACCTTGCCATTGTCCCCTGTTAGTTCAGAAAACAGAATGGCCATCTGTCCAAAGTTAGATCCAACGTCCAAAACGGTGGAATTTTTCTTGATATATTCCTTAGCTAGCTTATAAATATTTTCGTCAAATATTTTATTTGCCATGATAGCGCAAGCAATTACATCATCAGGAGCATCGGTTGGTAAGTAGTAGTTGCCTGTTTTTGTCTTGTGAAGCATTAGCTTATTTGACACAATTGACTTTTTACGAGCGGGAAGTTTTACTAGCTCATAGCCCATTTTCCTTAAAAGGTCTAGTATAATTCTTTTCATGATCTCTTGATTAATTTGGAATTACTTTGTAGTCCACAAATACACATCCGTAGTCAGCGCCTTCATATTTTGAAAAAACAGATCCATTATCAATAATTTGAAAATGACACACGTCATCCTTGATCTCTGTGTAGTTAATTCCGGGATGAGTAATGCACATTAGCCAGGAGTAATTGCCGGGAGTTAGAAAATTGGCAGGCAGGACTATTTTGAATTTTGCCAGATTATTTTGGCGATGTTTGTGCAACGGTTCATGAATTGTGAATATTCTACGTTTCATCCTATCGTAAAGGCTAATAGCGAATTCGAGATTAGGATTATAGTTGTTAAGACTTAAGGCGCAATCAACAATGATCTGCTCATCGTGATTAAATTCCACCCGCCCAATCCCGTTGACATCCGTGTTTTCTACAAAGATAATTTGATTATCGTCCGGCTTAATAGCTTCCTTTTCCAAAGATAGCTTAGAAGCCTTTTTCGAATCTTCGTTATTCAAATACTGGTTCACTACTTTGTTGATATCATCCTGCATTTTAAGTTTTCCATGCTGGAGCAGAATTCCCTTTTTGCACAATTGCACTAAACTGCCCATTTGATGGCTTACAAATAAAATGGTTCTTCCGTGACCGACAACTTCCTCCATTTTTCCTAAACATTTTTTCTGAAATTCTGCATCACCGACCGCTAAAACCTCGTCTATAACAAGTATTTCTGGATCCAGAAAGGCTGCGACTGCAAATGCCAGTCTTAATTGCATCCCACTTGAATAGTGCTTTAGCGGGGTGTCAAGGAATTTTTCCACTCCACTGAAATCAACTATTTCGTCAAATTTATTTAGAATCTCTTTTCTTTTCATCCCCAGTATTGAGCCGTTCAAGAAAATATTTTCTCTGCCAGAAAGTTCTTGGTGAAATCCTGTTCCTACCTCAAGCAAACTTGCAATCCTGCCTCTTGAAATTATTCTTCCTTCTGTCGGTGGTGTAATCTTTGAGAGTATCTTAAGTAGGGTTGATTTCCCCGCTCCGTTCTTTCCTATTATACCAATTGAATCACCAGGATAGACATCAAATGAAACGTCTTTGAGTGCCCAATAATCTTCGACCTCTTTGCTATTTCGAGAGAAAGGTGCAGAGAATAAGCCGGAAATACTGTCTCGCAAGCTTAAATAGGCCTGATGCTCGTGACGAATGCGGAACTTTTTTGAAATATTTTTTATTTCAAGAATTGGTTTCATTATGCTAGATCTGCAAAATAATATTCTGTTTTTCGGAAGTAGAACAGCCCGGCAATGAAAAGAACCATAGAGGTAATAGCGCTTATTGCTACTAATTGAATGTTCAGGGGCGCATGTACAACAGATGCTCGCAGAAGTTCGATGGCTCCGGCCATCGGATTGAACATAAGGACATTTTGAACCCAAGAGGATTTCAGTATAGAAACGGGGTAAAGAACGGGAGTGAGAAAAAAAAGTATCTGAATGAGAAACGGGATCACATACCTGAAATCACGGTATTTTACATTTAAGGCCGCAAGTAGCGTGCCAATACCAAACGTGGTGAATATGGTAATCAGGAGCCCTATTGGAAGGAAAAGTAGGATTTTTATTTCGACAGGGTGTTTGTAGAAAAGAAGCAATCCGATGTAAACGAGAAGCGCCATAAGAAAATCAAATAGAGCAACCAGAATGGAGGAGAAGGGGATGATCAGCCTTGGAAAGTAGATTTTTTTAATAATGCCTGCGTTTGACACCATGCTGTTGGAGGCATTTGTTAGCCCAGAGGAAAAAATATTCCACAATAATAAACCAGAGTACACGAAAATGGGGTATGGTATATTGCTATCTGTTTGAACATGAAGAGCTTCTCCGAAAAATAGGGTAAACACAACCATGAGCATAAAGGGCTGTAAGATCGCCCAAATTACACCCAGAAATGTTTGCTTATATTTTACTTTAATATCCCTCCAAGTAAAAAAATAGAACAATTCCTTAAACTCCCATAATTCCTTTAGTCCAAGCGAAAGCTTGCTGACTGGCTTTATTTCGTACTCCATATTACAAAGTGAACGAAGATAATAAAGATTTCCTTTTAACATTTTTATCAGCGGGTTGTGGCTTAGGTGGTGATTTCCGACTGGTTGGTAAGCGTTTTTTGCTAAAAGTGATGTTTTGAGCAAAAAAAAATATGTAAAATGCTAATAAATCACTAAATTTGCAAGTATGAGTTGGGTTCATCGGGTTTGCTGTATTCTCCTATTCTCTTTTTTTATTTCTGAGGCTTTCACTCAAAATCCATCGGATATCAGTGGTCTAAGACTATGGTTACGTGGTGATACAGGCCTTACGATACTGGGTGGCAAGATCCAGACCTGGGAGGATCGAAGCGGCTCGGTCAATAATGCGGTTCAGAACACCTTGGGCCTGCGGCCTACCTATGTGCCATCGATCCTTAACGGATACGGAGGAGCACAGTTTGATAATCTGGATGACGGGATGTCCACAACACTGAGTTTAAGTACAGACTCTTTTGCCATCTTTGTTCTGTATAGAAATAGCAATAGCTCCGCTGTAGGGAGAAGAGCTGTGCAAGGAGGCACTGCAAATTGGTTGATGGGTCCCCACTCAGGTTCTTATCAGATGTATGCCAACGGTTTTGTTACCGGTCCTGCTGCCAACTCTTCAAAATTCGTATATCAAACCTGTGTGCAGGTGCCCTCTGTTGTTAAGAATTATGTAAATGGTGCTTTGTACGGAAGTTTAAACACCCCCTCATATCCCGGGTTAATTGATCTGGGAGCTTCGGGATTGATCGCCAACGAGTCTTTGGAAGGAGAGATAGTGGAAGTGATTGCCTATAATACTTTTTTGAAGGATTCGCTCAGAATGATTGTTGAGCAATACCTACACCAAAAATATGCCCCTCCTGTAAATCTTGGGCCTGATATTACGGCCAGTAATTTTTGTGCTGTAACTTTAGATGCTTCTGATAGATTTACCAATTACATATGGTCGCCCGGTGGAGCCACCACGCAAACGGTATCTGTCAATCAGTCGGGCACGTATTCAGTAACAGCAACCGATGTCTTTGGCGCTACCTCAACCGATGCAGTAAATGTCACCTACCCCGGCAACTTCACCCCCTTCCCCGGCAATGCAACTACGATCTGTGCTGGCAGCCCTGTTACCTGGAGCACCAATTTAAGTCCTGCATCTTCATATACGTTTGCCTGGAGCACGGGGG
>SCSP01000362.1 GCA_004297845.1 Bacteroidota bacterium
GCAAAGCGCACGGGTAAATCTTACGAGGAAGTTAAAAAGCTGCTGTCAGAACTTCAGAAAATGGAAGTGCTTTCATACCTCCCGCAAACCGACAAGCCCCAGCTTTCCTTGCCTGTTGCGCGGATGGATGCCCGAGACATTGTGATCTCCGAAGATATCCTGAAAAAACGCAAGGAACGGGCACGGGAGAGAACGGATGCCATGATCCATTACGTGGAAAGCAAGACTAAATGCAGGAGCCAGATGCTGCTAGCCTACTTCGGGGAAACCGATTCGTACCGATGCGGTGTCTGTGATTTCTGTATTGAAAGAAATAAACTTGAGATGAGCAGCCTGGAATTTGAAACAGTGAAAGAACAGGTAAAGGAACTTTTATACAATAAACCGATGGAACTGGCAGAACTTGTCAATGCCGTGAGAAATTCCAAAGAAGACAAAACAATCAAAGTGGTGCAGTGGCTTGTAGACAATGAGAAACTTTTTTACAATGAGGAGAACAAACTCGCCTGGAAAAAATGAAACTTGTGCAATTCAATCAGAAGCCTGTTTTATCGCTTCTCCTGTGCTCGACCATTATGCCGGCACATACGCCTTCCTGGCCTTTAACCATGTCTTTTTTCCCTTTTTCCTTTTCCCCTTCTCCTCCGGGAAGGACAACGAGGATATTTACGTTGCGTGTGCTCACATTAGAAATCTGTATCTCCTGCGTATTGTTATCCGTTGAGTTATCATAAAGAACCTCTCCTGTTCTGGCATCTTTGATGATAAATTGAGCCTGAACTTCATCTTCCGTACACACAGAAATATGATAATCCATTCCTTTATAGAATACCGCTTTCACGGTGGATTGTTGGCCTTTTGAGAATAACCCGCTGCGTGATTGTCCGTTGTAAGAGAATCCTTCGTCAGGGGAGCGCAGGCAGGCTTTTCTGTGAAAATCAGAGCAGGGGTTTGATGCCGCAACTTTCGGTACATTCCCGTAGCGTTGAGCAATTCCTGTAAAAGCTGAAGTAACAATGATCAGCGCGATGGAGAAGGATACTAATTTTTTCATGATATATATTATTGGGTTAGGAGATCGTTAGGTTATTTAGGTATTGTAAAGCTATCGTGAATGTTTTTTACTTTTTCAGAAATAGCTTTGTATTGTTCTTCCGTGATCGTGATGGAGGTGCCACCGCCAAAAACTTTTTTTCCGTTTTTTGCAGCAACTGTTCCGCTGGCAGTTTCTTCCTTTAACTGATCATAAACAACTTTTAACTCGCCCAACTGATTTGACACGGCTGCAACATTTGCATCGGATTTGTATTTGTCGAGGTAGCCAATCAGGTTATCCAGCGTATATTTTTGCTCAGCAATACGCTCAATGGCAGGATCCTTCGCATCGAACTTTTTAACCATATTGGTCACAATGTTCATGCTTTCAATCCACCCGCCAGCGATCACTAACGACAACAAACTTGCCTTATCACTTTTTTCCATTTCGGAAATGGCTGAATAGTATAAGGTGTTGGATATGTCTGTAAGAGAATCGTTCTTGCCGATATTTTTCTTGATTCTATCCGCAGTAGACTCGCTGATAGCGCCAGAAATTCCAAGATCATCACCTAGTTTTTTCACATTCACAAAATACTTTAATCCCTCTGTGCCGTAATCAAAAGTGGAACAGTAAAGGAAGTCAGTCGCGTAAATCCCGAAATTCAGGGCTTTGGATTTTGTGTCAACATAGTTTTTGTAGTTATTCGGATTATTCAGGAAGGAGGTGCTTTTTCCTGTTCCGCCAACAGCTTTAATGAATGAAAACATTTCATCAGGTGATGGGATGGAGATGTATTCCTGCGGCTCATCGGAAGCCATCATTTCGGAAGAATCTACAGCCGTAGAATCCGCTGTTGTAGAATCTGCGTTTTCTTCGGAATTACCGCACGCGGCAAGAAAAACAGTTAATGCGATTGCATTAGCAAAAAAGATAATTTTTTTCATTTTTAAATAAGACGTTTTTTGATTTGAGGGCGAATGTAGTAATTTTTTAAATAGACCCAAAAGTGTGTTTTGACATAAAGTACAGA
>SCSP01000363.1 GCA_004297845.1 Bacteroidota bacterium
CCGCAACTGAAAACAGTGTTCCATAAATCAATCTGGCGAGAAATATAATACTGATTGAAATCGGGGTTTTGCCTCAACTTCACTAATATTCCGATATGATCTTCCGGGTCGTCAAGCACAGGGTTTTCCGGATCACAGGGAGAAGCGGTTGGACTTGTATCAGGTATGCCTGTATAATTAATATAGTGGCCAAAAGTGGCATCATTATCCCATATTGCATAGCCCCATTTAAGATGAGTTCCGGTGCTGTCTGTTCCGCGCCACCAGGCGGTGTTATAGTTCAGCCAGTCGGAGCAAACGGTAAACATATTTATCAATACATAATCCACCAAACCGGTTACATCCAATCTATCCGTTACATATTTATAGTTGGAAGCCGTTGCCATGTTATTACCTAAAATATAGGTGCGCAGCGCAGACCATTCATTTAATGCTGCGGGTCCTCCATATTCAGCCCAGGTAGTTCCCCATGTTTCGAGATAATACAAATGATATTTATCTTGTCCGTAGTAAAAACTTGTATTGTCATGATCATCCGGGTTGTCTCTTAAATCATACACCCCCCAATATTGTCCGTTAAGATAAACAACACATTTTGATCCTCTGCGAACATCCACATTTAATTTTCCATGCACCGAAAGATTATGTACAAAAGCATCCCGCACATGGGCGCTGCCTAAATTACTTGTTTGGTGATCGGCAGGATAATTATCATCGCCTGCTGCTCTCAAAATTATTTTTTGATAGTTATTACGTGGCGAAGTGTTAAACAATACTTCTTCAATAGAATGATTGTAACCCATTTCATCGCGCGATGCAAAATCTAAACTGCGCTGACTGCTGCTCCATGAATCCTGCCCATGACTATTAAATCCGCCATAGGTATTGGCGGTACGCTGCTTGTTTACATTAAAATATTCGAACGATCCAAGTGGTTTTTGGGCTTTATCTCCATTTGCAAGCACATCTAAATTATCACCGGCAATAGACACTACAGGTAAGGTATGCGTTGAATTAATAAAATAGGTAGCAAACTCAATAAAGCTGGGCAGAACATTAGAATTAGCACTGATAGTTATTGCTTTTACAACTTGTGTGGAAGTAACATTAATTGCCGCAGTGTAAGCAGGGGATGCTGCTGTTGGTAATGTGCCATTTGTTGTATAGCGAATGGAAGAACTTGGTTCTGTAGTTGTAATAGATAAAGTTTGTGCTGTTGGGTAAAACCCTGCTATAAGTCCAAAATCAGGTTTATCGGCATAACCAATGTAAGATGTTGCAGAATTATTGGATGCGTTTGGAGTGGGAGTTTTAAAAACACCCCAGGTAACTCCGCCATTTGCAGTGCGTCCATACGAATGCCCCAATTGTGTTTTTCTTTTAGGTGTTATACGGATTACTTCAATCCTTACTCCGGAAGCATCGGAAAAAACTACGTACTCCGGGTTATTCTTAGTTTGCTTAATCGAAAAATTTGTGTGATAATTTGCTCCAACAGATACATTTCTGTTGGATGCCCAAACACGGATAAATCCATTGGCAGTTATGCTGGTTCCTGTGGGAAATTTCCACTTTGTATTTTGTAGCGAATCATCGCTTAAATAATATCCGGTTAAATTTACAGAGGAGCCTCCTGCGTTAAACAATTCTATCCAATCTTCATAATCGCTGTGATCGTCCACATACTGGTTAAGGTTTGATGCGGAGAATTCGTTAATCACTACTTGCGCGTTAAGCGAAGAGTGTTGAGCAACAAATAATAAGATTAAAAACGAAGAGTGAATTTTGAGAGTTTTCATAGATGTTTTTTTTAGAGATACCCCCGAGCGAAGGTAGATTAAAAATCCACATCCTCCTCCTTTCCTTTGTCTTTTTCATTTTCCTCCCACTTAATGATGAATTTCCCATCATCTTTAGGTTTTCCCTTTTTACTCAAAACGGTGTCTTTTTTGAACCATCCGAATTCCTCTCTGAGTATCTGTCTTAAGGTATGTTTCTCCTCTGCAATATTTTCTTTAAGATTTTGCTTTGCTCCCTGTTTATCGTATTTGATAACGGGATCGTCCACGGTACCTGTCATGGAGATGAACAGGCTGGTCCTTCCGCTTTTATCATCCTCCACCACTCCAAACTCTGTATTCTCTTTTTTTGCTTTGCGTGCTTTCTGGAAAAGAATGTCAGACATCAGCGCTTTTATATGATAATCAATTTCATTATTAAATGTATGAACACCCGATAGTGAGATATCCAATGCACTTGAGCTGATATCCATTCTAGGAATAAATATTTTCTGATCTTTTATCTCTATTTGATTATTCAATGCTGCAAATTTTATAGTCTCCAGTTCACCCACCTCAATGTATTTAGAAAGCGCTTTTATGGGTTCAAATTTTATCAGCTCCCCTTTCTCGATCGTCAGGTTACTTCGAACATAAATTCGATTCAAGTCAACAGTAAGGTCCGATGACCAAACCGATGCAAACTGAACCTGCGCTGTTCCTATGCCTTTCAGATTGGAATGTGTCATGGTATTTTGCCCAAAATTCTCCAATTGACTGAATAACTTGTTGATGTTAAGGTGTTTAAGTGATGCATCACAGGTAACTAAAAGTATGCTGTCGTTGGTTCCATCAACCATTCCGCTAGCTATAACAGATCCATCCATAGTGGAAAAAGAAATAGGATCCCCAATCAACTTCTGATCGCGCAGTTGAAAGGTGCCTCTAATATTTTTCGCATCAAATTTCCGGAAGGTAAGATAACCGATATCGCTGTTCAGGATAAAATTCATTCTTGGAGAAAAATGAATATTATAAACAGTATCCCGTTTGGATGATTCTTCCTGGTTGAGGAGAAAATCATTCATGTCTAAAATGTTCGATTGAAAGGCGGCTTCTATACTAATATCCGCATCGTCAGAAAAAGAATAGGCAAGCGCATCTTTCAATGTTCCTTTCAAATAAAAATCGCTTTTGGCTGTTTTCCCGGAAAAAGAATTTACCGTAACATTATTATCGTGCAAATCAAAATTTCCATTGATACTGTCGAATGCGAGTGTTGAGTTTTTTATTTTCAGTCCGGCATTTTCCAGTGCCATGTCGCCATCCATGTTCATGTTGTCAAAATCATGCTTCGTATATTTGCCTGATTTGTTTATTCTTCCTTTATAGGTCATATTTATTTTCATGCTCCCGGTGAGCGATTCTATAGGGTAATTCCAAATGCTGTCCATTTTTATAAGGTGACTCATATCATCCAGCAAAAGGCTTGCATTCAGAGAGGCGGCAATCACAGGCGAAGCAAAATTATCAACTCGTAAATTTCCCGACACAGTTCCATTAACAAGGGAGGCAGAAAATGCTTTCAGTTCAAGAAAATCTTTACCGGCAGCAGAGTAATAATTACCAAGCAAATGAACATTTTTCAAAACAATGCCTGAACTCAACTGTGTGATCTCGGCTTTTGTAATTCCGAAATCCGCTTTCACATCAGGTGAATGGACACCATCCATTTTTCCACTGATGTGTGCGTTGCCGTAAAATTCCCCATCGCTGTCATAATCGCTTATATTCTTATGATATTTTTCAGGCAAAAGAGAAAGAACGGACTGTATGTCCATGTCTTTTCCTTTCAGGAAAACATCCACAAAATCCGAAGATGTATGTGAAATATATTTTCCTCCCACCTGAATTTTCAGATCGGACAGGTATACCAGCGCATCGCTGAACTCATACAGATTCTTTTCATTATCCACGTTTAGGTTCATATCCAACTTTAAAGGTTTTTTATTGAGGTAATTGACACTGTCCGAATTGAAATGATCCACCAGCATATCTCCGGTGATGGAAAGGTCATACTCCTTGCTGGTAAACTCTCCGCCTATTTCCCCGCTGTGGATAACGCATGAAATGTCATCCTTGTTTTTAAAATCATAATAAATCAGGAAAATATCTTTCAGAATAAATTTTTCAAGATTAAACACGGATTCCTCTGAAGAAGAGGTTGTATCAGCACTCCCCTTCCAGACATCCCAGTTTTTGGTTCCATCCTTCCCTACTCTCAGTTTCACCCTCCCTTTATCCGCAGAAACTTTTTTTACCACATATTTTTTTGCGAGAATATCCAGAATATTGAACTGCAAAGAAATATTATCTGCAGAAAACAAAGTATCCTGCTTCAGGAATTTTTTGTTCCCCTTCTTATCCGGTTTGACATTACTAATGGGCGACTCCAGCATAGTTACGTCCTTGAAACAGAGCGAGGCATAAGGAAAATCTTTGAAGAGGGAGAACTGCATGTTCTTACTGTCAATGATGACCTTTGTTTTAAGGTTGGCATTCAATTGCTGTATCATGTAATCCTTCACCTCCTTTTCATAGGCAAAGGCGATCACCAGCAAGGTACCTGCTATCATCGTAATAAAAAACAAAAGCGCCAGTGTTATTCTTTTCAAGAGTTTCATAAAGCATGCAAAGTTGCGAAAAAAGGAAAAAGATAATTCAGAATATGTGATTATCTATCCACAACGAAAAAATTTGGAACCCCTCTCCATCTCTCCCCAAAGGGGAGAGGGTTGCACGCTCAAACTCCTCCCCTTCGGGGAGGCCGGGAGGGGCTTCACTACTTTATCCTCTTCAACATCCTCACCTCATTTTCTTCGAGGAAACGCCATTTGCCCCGTGGCAAGTTCTTCTTGGTAAGAGAAGCGTAAAGAACCCGGTCAAGCTTATCTACCTTATAGCCCAGCGATTCAAATATCCTGCGGATGATCCTGTTCTTGCCGGAATGGATCTCAACGCCCACTTCCCTGCGGCTGTCGGCTCCGTCAACGTAAGCAATATCATCCACTTTAATAAATCCATCTTCAAGCCCAATGCCTTTTTGAATCTTATCAAAATCATCCGGTACAAGCGGCTTGTCCAGCACCACGTTATATATCTTAGCCACCTGGTATTTTGGATGCATCAAGGTTTTTGCAAGATCCCCATCGTTGGTAAGGATAAGCAAACCGGATGTATTCCTGTCTAATCTGCCAACCGGATAAACTCTTTCCTTCACTCCATGTATCAGATCAAGCACCGTTTCTCTTTCCTGCGGGTCATCGCAGGTAGTGATATATCCTTTAGGTTTGTTAAGAAGAATGTAAACGCTTTTTTCTTTATGTACTGCATTGCCTCCAAATTGTACTTTATCTCCGGGAGAAATCTTATAGCCAAGCTGGGTAATTATTTCTCCGTTCACTGTAATTACACCTGCTGCAATGAATGCATCGGCTTCTCTTCGGGAGCAAATACCTGCATTTGCAAGATATTTATTGAGACGGATAAGATTCTCACCCACTTGTTTTGCAAGAGGAGCAGATTGAACTCCACCTGATTTCACCTGAGCGCTTAGTTTCATTTTGGAAACAAAACCCTTTTTTCTCTTAGGATAAAAAGTAGTTTTTTTATCCGGATTAAATCCGCCTTCCCTTTTCGGTTTAAAACTGCCCTCTCTTTTTGGTTTAAAGATTCCCAATTTTTTTGATTTAAAGCGTCCTTCTCGTCTATGCTTAAAACCACCTTCTTTGTCCCCGGAAGGTCCGAATGACTCCTTATCTTTTTGTTTAAAATGCTTTCGTTTCATAGGGCAACAAAGATACGCTTTATAGAATACTGTATTTTTTCACCGCTAAGGCGCCAAGGCGCTAAAAAAATAAAACCAATGCTTTACGTCTTCGCGTCTTTGTGGTAAAATTTTGGAATCTTCTCAAAAAGAAAACCCTGGCATTTCTACCAGAGCTTTCAGGATTCCCCTTACTGCTTCAGGGAATCCAATAACACCAAACAAACATTTAATTCATTGCAAGAATTGTGCCGCTATTTTTAACCAAAATTATCTATACGAGCGATCATTCGTACGCCTTCCTCTCCAGTTGCTGTTGCTACCACTGTTGCCACCACTTCCGGAATTATTTCTTCGAGGCGCAGACCTTCGTTGCTGCTGGCCATTCTTGCGCCTTGGCTCTTCGCTGGATTGAGAGGCGTCATACGGATGCCCTTCTACCACTTCAATGTTTTTTGTAAGTTTAATAATATCTCTTAACTGCCCTCTTTCATCCGGAGAGCAAAATGAAATCGCAATTCCGGTTGCTCCTGCCCTGCCCGTTCTGCCAATGCGGTGGATGTATGTTTCAGCTTCTTCCGGAAGGTCAAAATTTATGACGTGAGAAATATCTGTAATGTCCAATCCGCGCGATGCCACATCGGTTGCGATAAGCATGCTGATATTTCGGTTCTTAAATCTGTCCAATGCTTTTTGTCGTGCATTTTGTGATTTGTTTCCATGGATCGCTTCGGCTTTAATTCTATCTACTGAAAGGCTTTTTGCCAATTTATCTGCTCCGCGTTTTGTTCTTGTAAATACAAGCACATGAGGTTTTACTTCCTTAGTAAGGATATATGTAAGCAATGCTTTTTTATTTTCCGACTTGACATGATAAACATACTGCTTTACGGTTACAGCTGCTGTGGATGCCGGAGTTGTTTGTACGATCACAGGATTTTTCAACAGAGAATCTGAAAGTTTTTTTATTTCCACGGGCATTGTTGCCGAAAAGAACAAGGTTTGCTTTTTGACCGGCAATTTTGCAATAATCTTTTTAATGTCGTTTATAAAACCCATATCGAGCATGCGGTCAACCTCATCCAATACAAAAAATTCGATGGTGTTCAGATGCACGAACCCCTGATTCATCAGGTCAAGCAGCCTGCCGGGAGTGGCAATAACAATGTCAACACCCGAACGCAGCGCATTGGTCTGACCGTGCTGGCTCACACCGCCATAAACTACGGTATGCCTGATATGAAGCCCTTTCCCGTAATCGCGGAAACTGTCGCTTATCTGCTGGGCAAGTTCCCGTGTGGGTGCAAGAATGAGGGCTTTGATACCCTTACGCTGATGGGCTTTACTGTTAAATAGAAGCTGAAGCATCGGCACTGCAAAAGCAGCCGTTTTTCCGGTACCCGTTTGTGCCGATCCGCAAATGTCTTTTCCTGCCAGTATATGCGGAATGGATTTTTCCTGAATGGGAGTGGGTTGGGTATAGCCCTTCGTTTTAAGGGATACAAGTATCTGAGGCAATAAGTTTAAATTTTCAAAAGTCATATCAGTAAATTAACAAGGAGTGAAATAATAATAAAAACCTCATCAGCACCTCTCTGTTCCCGACAATTACCGGGAGCAGAGAGGGAGTGATGTTTCATTCAAAAATCTAAATAAGAAAGATAAATGAGTTGCGCCAAAGAATTCTGGCGAATAGGACGTCCCGATAGCTATCGGGATTAAGCTAACTTTACGTTTACTGCGTTCGGGCCTTTTTTGCCTTCAGACATGTCGAATGTTACGTTATCATTCTCGCGGACTTTGTCAACAAGACCTGATACGTGAACAAACACTTCACTGCCACTTTCTGTTTTAATGAAACCGAATCCTTTTGCTTCATTGAAAAACTTTACTGTTCCTTTTTCCATAATAAATAAAATTTAAACGGTTAATAATTAATGTTGCGAATATACACGATTTTTTGATTGAAGCATATCTATGCTTCAAGGATAATTTAAAACAAATAACCCCATTTTGGGGTTACTACTCAACAGAGAAATCGTGT